>NZ_JBFROH010000040.1:0-60920 GCF_041471425.1 Vibrio sp. 10N.261.52.C2
TAAGGAGTAAATAATCTAACGAATAACTTAATAATGATATTTGTTGGATTATTCAAAATAAATAAAGCATCTCGTTGCTTCGAACCGAATATTAAGAACAAAAGGTTTTATGATGTAATCCCATTTGATGGATCAAATCATCACTTTAACTGTTCGCATAGTTTTTGAAGTGCAATTTACATCTTAAGTGATTATTTTAAATAGATTTATCTTAAACCGGCAAAAGTAGATGATTTTCGAAATCAATTTCAATTAAGTGTTTCCACTTCAAGAACGACAACCTACCTACCGTTGTTTTACTGGCTTACGGCTCTCAACAAAGAGGCAGTTGGCATAATCACCGAATAAAGTTGGATTTTGATGGGTACGATCCTCTATAAGCGATTATCACAATAAATCGAACTCCGTTACCGTTGCATTCATCAAACAAATAGAGAACAGAACCATGAATACCATGCCGCATGAGCTTGTGTGGGATGAAGTCTACTTCCCACCGCTGTTATTGGTTATCGCACTGGCTTACATACTGACAATGCTAACAGGGTCAATCGCGACACGGTTTGGCCTTCATAAGTACGTCGCCTTTCCTGCAATAGCAGAACTGAGCTTGATCGTGATTTTTACTGGCGCTATCGGCCATTTTATTACCATTTTTTGAGGCACTTACTGTGATCAAACGTTATCTCATCACACTTTTATTATTGGCTGCTGCGGGAACTGTGGTTTATAGCTATTACCAGTCGTACTCAAGTAACCCATGGACCAGAGACGGACAAGTCAGCGCTTATATCGTCTCGATTACACCTCGAGTCACGGGTCAAGTCATTGAAGTGCATGTCGAAGACAACTCGAAGGTAAAAAAAGGCGATCTTCTTTTTGAGATCGATCCGAGTATTTACAAGGCGACCTACAGAAAAGCACTTGCGACTCAAAAACAAGCAACTGCCCTACTCGCCAAAGCCAAAAACGAAGAGCAACGCGCGTTGAATTTAGAGAAAAGAACGCCCGGTGCCGTGCCCGTGCTGACACTAAACAACTTGAACAACGCGGTAGAAACCAGCGCCGCAAATGTCGAACTGGCAAAAGCGAACGTAGAAGAAGCACATCTAAACCTTGAGTACACCAAGGTATATGCGCCTACTAACGGCTATATCACCAATCTGAACCTACGTGTTGGCTCTCAAGTTGTCGCGAATTCACCTGTGGTTGCGCTAATTGATGAAGATAGCTTCTGGATTGAAGGTTATTTCAAAGAGACTGATTTAGTCGGTGTCGATGCTCAGGACACTGCTTATGTGACCTTAATGATGCACAACAATGTTCAGCTAGAAGGACATATCAAAAGTATTGGTTTTGGTATCGCGAAGCAAGACGGCAGCACAGGTAATGATTTATTGCCAAACGTGAATCCAAACTTCCAATGGATACGCCTAGCTCAACGCATCCCTATCAAAGTGAAGTTAGACAAAATACCAGAAGACGTACAACTGCGTGTTGGTATGACTGCCTCGATCAAAATAATCAAAAATAGCTAGGTGATTCTTATGTTCACTGCATCGACTAAAGACGCGATTAAAGTCGCACTCTCTATAGTTATCGCAATCTGCCTAGCGTTGTGGTTTGGTTGGGAAAAACCGTATTGGGCTGCGATAGCCGTCGCAGTGATGGCATTGAACGAGAGCTTCGCCCATTCAATAAACAAAGGCCATAACCGGTTAATGGGAACCTTGTTAGGGACCGGTTCTGCCTTTTTCCTCATTGCGATGTTTTCACAAGATCGATTTTTGTTTCTAACATTTCTTACCGTGTTCTTAGGCACTTGTATTTTCATGTCTAGTGACGAGAAATACGGCTACATCTTTTCAATAGGATTTACCGTGTGTTCGATTGTTGCTTGTCTGGGCGGGTTTGATAACCAAACCACCTTTCACTTTGCTGTACTTAGACTTCAAGAAACACTATTAGGTGTTGTTGTGTTCTCTATTGTGTATCGCATCGTGTGGCCTGTGAATACTGAACTCAACTTTGTACAACGTTTCGAAACCAGTAAACAAGCGTTGTTAGATGCGATGGAAAAAACAGACAACATCGACATTGCCGCACTTGAAAGCAACACCGCGAATATTGATAAGCTGTATCAACTTTTAGATCTGCCACTGACCGGAAGCTACCACCTTAAAGAGAACATCCAAACATGGCGCTTGCGTATCGATGAAATGGCACATATCCAAGATACATTACTCAAACAAAGTAACAGCGAATCAGACTTAGATATCCAATGGGCAGTTCTTACTCACAACTTGAAGACGTTCGATGTATTAACACCAGAACAATCTCTTGTTGAGGGTGAACTCAATGTCACAGGTGATCATAAAGACGTGTCTTGGCATCATGCACATCGCACGTTTGTTGAACATTTGAATGAAGATGGGCGCAAAGTGCTGCAAGGCGTGTCGATGTTTATCACATCGCTGTTGGTTTGGATTTATCTTCCAGTTCCAGGTGGTTTCATATTTCCTATGTTAGCCGGTGTATTCTCTTCTATGGTGCCGACCATGCCACCAAGCGTTATTAAGGACGCTTTTTATGGTGTGTTGGGTACAGGGTCGGTGGTTCTGTTGCAATACATCTTTGTGATGCCATTAATGACAGAACTATGGGAGCTGGGACTATTCTACTTCCTTAACATTATGGTGATATGGAAAGTGTTCGCGACACCTAAGCTCATGGTACACCGAATATTGGGTATTAACTTATTAGTTGTTCTCACATCTGGTGCGCTCAACCTCACACCTGTTTATGGAATTGAAACGCCACTTTTGATGCTCGTAAACATTTTGATTATTCTGATGATAGCGAAGTTGTTTACTGATCTATTTAGAGTGAGGGTAACTGCTTAGAACTAAATGCGCTTAACAACTCACAACAAAACGGTCTGCCAAGTATTTTTACTTCACAGGCCGTTTTTTTATCTATTGAAAATCATTATAAATCAATTGATTAACGATAATTATTACTAAGTGAGGATAGCGTCCATCAAAAGCGATTAACGCGATCTGCCACCTCCTCTTAAAATCCTCTCATTGATTGACGCAATGCATTTTTAGTCGCGACATTCACACTAGCAATCCTAACGGATAAATACATAACAACTGAACACGACGTTCAGTATTACATCGACTGTTTGAGTCTCGAAGGTTTGAGGCCACTCAGCGTGGAAACCGTCATGAGTTTTTTTGAAATACGCACCAGCGCCTGTAAGACCCATACTCTTTCTGTGTTAGCGAGCGCCCTATTACTTACCACCCCCAATTTTGCGTCTGCGGCAGAAACCAAGACTTACAGCGAAGTTATGGAAAAAGGTCGAGCACTATTTGACAAATATGGCATCAGTCATGATTTACCAAAGCTAGCAATCAGTTCGCTCGTACAGGGCGAACACCTAGTTGAACACGCACATCGAACCATACAAATTGGCGATGAGGTTCGTGACTCAAGCGTCTATCTGATAAAAAACACAGACAGCAAAGGCAACATCGACCTGCGCATCAAATACAACCCGCAAGAGCTGGATGAAAACGAAAAACTGATCGATGAAATTGAAGAGTTTACGCGCACTGAGTATCGACTAAGAAATTATGCAGAAAGCTTCGATCCATCGTCAGTGAAAGTCAATGAAAAAGACAACGGCGACGTGACCATTAGCTTCAACTATTCGAAATACGGCTTACCACAAGACATCGCCTATTTCCGTTTCTTGAATGTTGATATTGAACTTGTAGGCGGCACACCAAAACGCATGGTAATCACCAACGACAAGCCATTTAATCTTGGTAAGTCAAAAGTCGATACCTATTACCAAGTGATTGATTTCCAAACGTTAGACTCTGGTAAAGTCGTTATTGAACGTAAGACAACTAACATCGAGGGTACGTCTAAAACGAAACCGATGACCATGAGCGCTGTAACTGAACCCGTCGCAATTTATGAAGACGACAACGGCGTTAATGTCCTGCATGAAGAGCGTCTAAAAGAAGTTTCAGATCCTCGTATGCAAGAAGCGAGTGTTAAGTTAGATCGAGTATTCCCTTTAATGGGTGACATGGTGCGTCGTCAAGGTATCGATTTGCCATTACCATTCGGTGTTTCAGTTGCTTATCGCAATCAAGACATGAACCTTCCTATGACCGATTACGTCATTAGCGGTGTGCGCTTGAATGACCTATTCGACCCTGAAGATAGCGTTGCAACGGTTAAAGCAGAAAGTCTTTCAATACGTGGTGATGTGAATATTCTGCCGTTCTGGAATGTATTCGGATATGTAGGAAAGGTAAACGTTGATGCGAATGTTGATGCCTCTTACACCGGCGCTGCGGGAGAATATCTACAAGATAAACTCAATAACAAATTACCTGGTCTAGGCGACAAACTGTGCGAGGGCGTATCAGCACTGTGTAACAGTGGGCGTTTAAATGTACCACTCCATCTCGAATATGACTTACGCGGTGCGGGTACAACATTATCTGTTGGTTACAAAGAGTTCTTTGCCTCAGTGACGGGTACCTATTCACAAACCCGTCTGAAAGGGATGGATGATTGGGGTGACGGCATTGTCACGATTCAGCCAATGTTGGGCTACCAATTAGTTGATTATCGCGCTCAATTCTTCGTTGGTGCTGAATACCAAGGTTTAGATTCACGTATGCAAGGTACTGTAAAGACAGACGATATTGAGTTTGATTACGACGTTGGTGTCGACATTAACCAGTGGGCATTTTTAACCGGAGTCAACAAACAGATTGGCAAGCATTACAACATGACCGTGTTGTACAACAAAGGTGAAACTCGTTCGGCTGTGACATTGAACCTTGGCTATCGCTTTTAGACTAAATCTAACCAAATTTCTGATGTGAACCTACGTTGTATTAGGTCGACATCATACAAATGAAAACGCGCCAACGTTGGTTATCCAGTAGATAACACACGAAGAAACACAACGTCAAATGCTCCAAAGACGGAGCCATCACCTTATGGATCTACAGGTTTGACGGTATCGATGCGCGGTTCGTTATTTTACCGAATTCTATTGTGGACACATTTTTTATGACTATTGCATATCGTTCTCTCATCGCACTCGCTATTGCGGCCGCTCTTGCTGGCTGTGACACAGACGTTGAACCAACGGTTCCAAAGCCAGATAAACCTGAACCTCTCGTACCTGCACCTGCAGAAACCTTTACCACTCAAATCGGCGATGTGATGATTACTGCGACCAAAGAAGAGCTGGTGATTACATCTAATACCGAAGACGACAAACTGGCTTCTGTTGAGTCTTTTAAAGGCATTAAGTTTGCCGACGCAGAGCGTTTTGAGCACAGTGACATTGTTGATCTTGAGGGTGACATTGATGCGACTGCGTTTGGTGATGCTTGTCCTCAATTAAAGACCGTTTCACAGATACAATCTGAAGACTGTTTGAACCTTAACATCTGGCGTCCAGTAGGCGTAGATGCTGATGCTGATCTACCGGTTTATGTATTCATCCACGGTGGTGATTTTGAATACGGTTCTGGTGCAGAGCCGCTCATCCAAGGTGATACGGTTGTAGCGCAAGGCGCCGACGAGGGTAACCCGTTTATTTACG
Source organism: Vibrio sp. 10N.261.52.C2 (assembly GCF_041471425.1). NCBI lineage: Bacteria > Pseudomonadati > Pseudomonadota > Gammaproteobacteria > Vibrionales > Vibrionaceae > Vibrio > Vibrio sp. 10N.261.52.C2. Next base: position 5,645 of record NZ_JBFROH010000040.1, read on the forward strand.
TGACATTTAACTATCGTCTAGGTCTACTGGGTTCAATGTGGGTTGACCATGAAATGGGCGGTAACTTTGGTATTGGTGACCAAAAGCGTGCGATGCAGTGGGTTAACAAGAATATTGATAAGTTTGGTGGTAGCACTGAAAACGTCACTTTGATGGGCCAAGGTTCAGGAGCGATGTCGGTTGGCATACTTCAACAAGATAACGTAGTCGATTCGATAGTTAATGCTGATGGTGACGTAAAGTACTTTGAACGCGCTATTATGCAGAGTAACCCATACGGTTTTGAATATAAAAGCAATGCAACAGCACAAAATAGTAGTGTTGCTGTATGCGAGGCATTAGAGACAACCGATACGAAGCCTGAGCTGAATGGCTTGAAAGTCGCTTTAAAAGCTATACTGGCTTTAAACATATTGCCAGAGGATATTCAAGATACTTTAGAATCTATCGCTGATGATCAGCCATATTTAGCACCTGTAACTGTATGTGCAGATGACTCTATCGAGCAGCAACAAAATTTAACACTAGACAAGATTCTCGATGCGCAACGTAACACCTTACTTTCACCTGTAAACAAGGTACTAAATTGGGTTGAAGGCAGTGTGTTAGGGGTCATAAATGATGATAACAATACTCCAATGTCGAATTTATTGCCATTTGCACCATATATTGACAGCAATGGTACAAATCAAGGTTTACACCTGACCAGCCAACCGATATCAGAAGATTTTTCTGTACCGACAGTCATTGGTAACAATGAAAAAGACGCGGATACGATGGCTATGCTGCCTAGTCTGACATTCCTAATTCCAACCATTTTGGAGCTATTAAAGGAAGATGTAGACAACGGTACTTTTGAATCGCTAAGCGAAAACAATCAAGGTTTAGAACTCGCGGTATGGCTGCAACTTGATGGCAATAAGCAACGCATTATCGATATGGTGTCAGCAATGTCTTCTGAAGAAGTTCAAGCGCAGATTGAACTCGGTGATGTGCTGAATTTACTACCATCCACCGCATATGAAGCCGTGACCAAGCTATTTTTTGGCCTAGGTAACTCTGACATGAACAACGAATTACTGGAACTTGCAGACTACAAGCCTGAGTTGGAAAATGAACTGGGTGGTGCAACACAGAACATGACTGAGTTCAAAATGCTGATGAATGACATGCTATTCCAAGCGCCAGCACGTAACCAAGCGATTCGTTCAACTGAAAATGCAGACGTATACGCGCCAGTTTCAATGTACCATTTTGCGTTCAAGCCTAGCTTCAACGTTTGGACATACAATACTCAAGGTGAAGATGGCGATTTAGATATCGGTGACCTGCTAAAAACGTTTGCTTGTATCTCCGGTGCTTGTGGTGGTTCAGAACTGCCGTTTATTTTCAACAAACCGTATAAACTAGACGGTTCAGAAGTGAGCCTAAGTTCAAAAGACCAAGCTCTGATGAACGACATGTCTCGCCTATGGTTCAGCGACAATCTGTTTACAGACTATGAGTACAGCCAGCAACAAGATAACGTACTGTTCGTCGATGGTGATGGTCAAATAACCATTGAAGACGATTGGGATGCTCTATTCAACGAATCTGAAGATGGCAGTATGCCTAACGGTAGACTTCAAGGCTTAAATGATCTTGGGCTAACCTTAAAATACATGCCTGATTACGAAGTTCCTAACCAGAACTAACGCTTAGTCACCAATCACTCCCACAATGGCCAGTTGTCTGGCCATTGTCACCTATACCCTATTTTTACGGAACATCACAATGTACTTCACACGTATTCACGCGCTGATAGTGCTATTTTTGTCGATCTTAGTTACTGGCTGCGCCCAACCTTACCCCGATGTTGAACCCGACTTCGAAGCTAACTGGCAAAGCACAGAACATCAAGCTCAAATCTATTTGATCCCTAGTGCACCTGAAGCCTTTGCGCGCCGCATTGATCTGGTTCGCCAAGCAAAACACTCGATTGATATGACTTACTTCTCTTGGGAAAACGACACTCTAGGGCTGATGCTGTTAAACGAGCTGAAACACGCCGCTGACCGCGATGTGGCCGTGCGCCTCACACTGGATGACTTGTTGGTATTCAATGACAAATGGCTTGCGGAGTTGGACTCACACGCCAATATTGAGATTCGACTGTTCAACCCTTTTGAGTCACGTAAAGCTGGCTGGATTGGTCGTGCGCTCAACTTCTCTACTCATCAAAAACAGTTAGATAATCGACTGCATGAGAAATACTTTAACGTTGATCACCAATCGATGATCCTCGGTGGGCGCAACATCGGTGATGACTACTTTGGCTACAGCGAAAGTGCCAACTTCTTTGATATGGATGTGCTGTTTAAAGGCGACGTGATTGCTGCTTTCGACCGAAACTACCAAGCGTTGTGGAACAGTGAGCATGTAGTGCCAATTCAAGAACGCATTAAAATCAAAGAGAAAGAGCAATACCAAGCGTTCACCAAAGCGTTGAACAAAGGTGAAAAGAATCAAGCATTGATCACGTCTGAAGTCGAAAGGCAGATAAAGAGCTTAAACCAACCGAAGTTCATTTCAGCCTCTGTCACGCCGGTATTTGACTCACTGGAGAAACTCAATGACAACAAGCCCTACTTTCGCCAACGTATTGAACACTTGATGAAGCAAAAAGTAGCGACGCCAACTAAGGCTATAATTTCTACGCCTTATATGGTGCCAAGCGATAATCAGTTTGTGTTTGTCGATGCGCTCAGAGAGAACCAAGCCGAAGTCACTTTACTGACCAACTCATCGGCTTCCAATGATTCAGGCTTTGTACCAGCTTATTACGAAAAACACCGTGAGACTCTACTCGACAAGGGCGTAAGTATCTATGAGTACAAAAGCCAAGCGATCAATGATGATCACTACTTTCATGTTGATACCTACTACCACAACAAGACAGTAATTTTAGATGAGCGTGTCACCTATATTGGCTCTTCTAACTTCGATCCAAGATCAGACTTTCTCAACGTTGAGTTTGGGGTGTTGGTTGACAGTGAAGAGTTTGCGAAGCAAGTGACACACTACTTAACACGTCAGAAAGAGGAGTTGTTCTGGGCTGTGTCGCGAGAACAATCAGGTGACACCATCTGGGCTTCAGAGGAACAAATCCATACTAAGAACCCGAACTACAGTTCATGGAACAAGGTACCTGATTGGTTATTTCGAAAAATGAATGGCGAGTTCGAGCTTTAAGTGTTCAGCTTCGAATCTTAATTTTCTCCAGTCCAAATGTAAAAAAGCCGCGTAATTCGCGGCTTTTTCATGTTTCAAATACACGTATCTGAGCTTATAGACGGTAGGTCATCGCTCTTTGGGCTACGTAGTTCACCATATCAAGCGTTGTGAAGATCGAATTAACATCATTAATGTTGTAATCCACATGTCCACGCTCCACATATTGCTCAGCGAGACGGTAAATATCAACGACACGCTCAGCTACCGCTTCCATAGGATCAATAAAAGTGACTGTTGGAAATGCCGTTTCAAGTTGCTTTCTAACCAAAGGAAGTTCCGTGCATCCCCAAATAACCGTATCAACGCCCTTCTCTACGATGGATTGAATCGCTACAGCAAGCAGTGCGGCATTACGCTCAAACTCGCCCGCTTTGATCCCGTTGGTTTCTCGGATTGCTTGTCCACACTCTGTCATCTCACCGGTTACTTCACCATAGATAGCACTATGCACGTTATGCTCTTGCTCAAAGGAATCTGGCTTAACGAACACCAGATTCGCGTCCGTTAGGTAACGATCATAGATTCCCGAATTGTATGTGCCGTTGGTACATAAAATACCAACAACAGATTCAGAGTTCTGCTCTTTGATTTGATCAACCGTGGTTTGAAGCATGTCGACGATATAAACGTTGGTGTGCTTTTGAACCTCAGGTCTAAAGTAATGAGCGGTGTTACAGGTCATTACGCCAAACTGAACATTGGCATGTTCTAAAATGCACGCTGACTCAATCAGTTCAGGCACAGGATCGGTACCTTCAGATCGATCGGGGATATCTGAGTTTTTCACCACTATCATGGCCATGTGGTCTTAGTCTTTAAGTGCGCCGTGTTCAATTTCTTTCTTGGCGACGATATCTTGGAACAGAGCATCTGCTTCAGGGCCCATATTACCAAATACACCGAATCGTAGCTTTTTCATTGTTTTTACCTTTGTGTTTGCTAAAGCACAAAGGTTATTACGCTCTTTCGATTTACTTGAATCCTATTAGATGGTTCGCATCCTCGCGAGTGCATAAACAGCGTACAAAAATCAGAATTGAGTACCAAAGGAAAAATGAATACGAAATTCGTCGCCTTCAGGCGCATCTAAGCCGTAAGCAAAATCGAGCTTAACTGGCATTAACTGTGAGTTCCAAATCAAACTCACGCCCGTCCCACGCTTCCAATCCGCTTGTTGATCAAATGCATCACCCACATCAAGAAATGCGCCCAACCAAATTGAACGATAGACTTGATGCTGATATTCGAGCCCAGCAGTTAACATATAACGTGCCCCCGTTAGTTCACCATTCTCGTCTCTAGGGGAGATAGATTCGTAACCATAACCTCGCAGGTTTCCATCGCCACCAGCAAAATACCGCAGTGACGACGGCACATCAGATAATGATTTGGCAATGTTGATGCCTACGTTGGAGCGGAAATGGAGCTTCTGCCTGTCACTAATATCCCATGAAAGGACACTGTTTCCTTCCAACCGCAACAGCCTTGAGTCAGAGAACAGACTAGGGTCAGAATACTCGACAGAATAGATGTGTCGATGATTGAGCTCCAACTGATCATTTTTACGATCAACCTGAGAAAAACTGATGCCAGGTAACAGTAATTGCGATTGCTCTTCCTCAGACGCCTGACGGTACTGTTCGTGCAAGTATTTGACATAAATGGTGCTTTGCCAATCACTGTCTAATTGCCAGTAACGTTCGAACTTAAGATCGTTTGTAAAGCTATTGGTGTCTCGATGATCAATTCGTTTCGATTCAAACTGAATACCAAAGTAATCCGTTGTGACTTTCTCTGTGGGGATTTTGTACCCCAACTGAAGTGATTGCTCCTGTTCAGACAAATATGTCTGTGTTTCAAAGCTGTGGCCTCTCCGGTTATACCAAGGCTTTGACCAACTGAGAGAGGCGCGTAAACCGAGATCTGTAGAATAGCCGCCACCGACCTGCACGATATTTCGAGAACTTGGCTCGGCAATGATTTCAATTGGAACTTCTAGGTTGTCATCAAGTTTGTCAAAGTCACCATGTACGATGACACTTCGAAACCATTGAGTGTCTGACAAATCAGATTGCAGTTCACCTAACTTGATGGTGTCAAAGTCATCACCTTTTTTAAAGGTGGGTATTTTCTCGATACGAGTAGGGTCAACCCCATCATCAGGAATACTTATAGAACCGAACTTGTAGCGTGGACCACTTGCAAAATACAAGTGTATATTCGCGATGTTCTCGCTAGGAATAACTTCAATCTTTGACTCGATAAACCTGCCGTCAAAATAACCTTTCCGCTTTGCTAAAGAGAAAATCGCACGCTTAGTTTGGTCGTATTCTTGGTGAGACAAAGTTAAACCTGAGCCTAACTTGCTTTGATTGAGTATATTGATGAACTCCGCATCTAGGCTAGCTTCACCTGTTATTTTTACTATCGATTCTGCGATGCGCATGACAGGACCAGAATCGATGTTAATGATCACGTTATCAGAATCATTGAGGTCGATATCGAGCTGTGGGTGATAATAACCATAAGGGTTGAGTGCATCTTGAATACGTTTAGATAGCTTCGTTTTCGATAGCTGTGATGCAGGAACATCGGCTAAAGGTTCTAAATATAATTCTACATTTTCGGTGAGAGTTTTATTAACCCCTTTAACCTCAAATTCAGCAGCACTAGAAGAGTGTTGGGTAAACAGGAAAAATGAAGTGGCCAGCACTAATTGTTTAATCGAGGTCTTCACGCGGTTACCCAATTGCTCAAAACCCGAACAGGTTATAAGCAAAGCGTTAAATCGCTGAATCTCTTATGGAGGACGCTATCCTTCGAACGGCTTATCGGGTTGTTTAACACTGCAACAGTCGTTTATTAACGACTCAAATCCCAGCCCTACAGACACAAAAAAGGCGCAATTAAGCACCTTTTGAATGTCTATTACTTATTGATTTATATGGCTTGCTGATTTATATGGCTTGCTGACTCAAGATCAGTTGTTGTTCAGCCACACATCTTGGTTTTTTGGAGCTTTCTTCTTCTTTTTCTTCTTGCCAGTACCGGCCGGTGGCGCAACAGGTTTTAGTGCTGCGATCAGTTCAGCTGTCGCTTCTTCATCCACTTCAAAGCCTTCAATTTGCTCACGCTCAAGACGAATCTTGTTCTTCTTCTCGATGATTTTGAAGTGGTGGTAATCTTCGTGATCGATCAGAGATAACGCAAGACCAACTTCACCTGCACGACCACTTCGGCCGATACGGTGCATGTAGTCTGACGGGCTACGCGGTAAGTCAAAGTTGATTACCACTGGAAGCTTCTCAATATCCAGACCACGTGCCGCGATGTCTGTCGCGATCAGAACGTCAATCTCGCCAGATTTGAAATCTTCTAGGATACGAGTACGTGAACCTTGCCCTTTATCGCCGTGGAATACTTCTGCGATGATACCGCGCTTGTAAAGCTTGTCTGCTAGGTGCTCACAGCTGTTCTTCGCATTAACGAAGATCAGAGCTTGGCGCCATTCATGTTGTTGAATTAGGTGTGCGAGTAACGCTGTCTTGCGACCTTTTTCTACTTCGAATACACGTTGAACCAGTGTGCTCGCATTGGCACTTTGAAGTTGAACTTCAATTGGATCGCTTAGAAGTTCGTGAGTCAGCGTTTTAACTTGCTCTGGGAAAGTTGCAGAGAACAACAAGGTTTGTTTTTTGCTCGGCAAGAGCTTCAAGATTGCATCAAGTTCTTCGGTAAAACCTAGGCTTAGCATTCGGTCAGCTTCATCAAGCACTAACGTTTTCACTTTATCTAGTTTGATAGCGTTGCTCGAAATAAGGTCAAGCAGACGACCCGGTGTTGCCACCAAGATATCAGTGCCGCCACGTAGCGCCTGCATTTGAGTGTTTACCGATACACCACCAAACACACAAACCGTTTTAATCGCGCCATTGAAATGCACAGCGTAAGATTTAACGCTGTCAGCCACTTGCTTAGCAAGTTCACGAGTAGGAACCAAGATAAGGCCAGAAACAAAGTTACCTTTGCCTGAACGACGGTCCAGAGGGGCATCTTCATGAATCTTTTGTAACAGTGGAAGAGCAAATGCTGCGGTTTTACCTGAACCGGTATTTGCGCCTGCAATTAAATCGCGTCCTGCTAACACACTTGGAATAACTTGCGCTTGGATAGGCGTTGGCTGTTGGTATTCAAGCTCAGATAAACGAGCCATCAAAGGAGAGATTAAGCCAAGATCAGAGAAGTTGGTTGGTGTAGTGGTGTTAGTCATTAATTGCAGGAACTCAAAGCTAAAATAATAGCGCGCTATATTAACGTATTTCAGCAGTATTACGTAACTAAATCGCCCTTTCGCTTCTATTTCACTGATTAATATCCGTCAGACGCGAAGTTATCGATGTGAGAACCTCGATACTCGCCGTACCAACTTCGTCTAAGAGTATTCCAGCTACACAATTGTCGTGGGTTGCAGTTAGTTCAGCCAACCTGCTACCGTTTGTTCCGGTGCATACGAATTCGGCTCGGTTAACCAAACAGCGACTGCGTCTGGTGTAGCGACAAGTGGCTCAAAATTGATATTAAATTGCCATTCAGACTCACCACGCTGATAACCATCGTAAACCACAACAAAATCATGTTCGAGTTTCTTACCCCTGTTCTCGCCCGCCTTAACGCTGGTGACTTCGTTCATCGCCAGCAAAGCTATATGAGCAACATAATCCCCTTTGCCTTCGTAACTTACGCTGAACGTATCGCCTTTATAGTTGACCGTTAGCTTGGGGTTATTTTGTTGTTTGAGCGAAGGCAACGTTCTGTCTAACCAGTTAAAGTAACCGCGCCACTCTTTTCCATCGACAACAAAGCCGGGTGTGTAAACCCCACTTGTTACTCCATAAGCTTTGTACAAGCGTTGCTTCTGACTAAACGCCTTACTCGCGAACTTGTCGCCCCAACCTAAGTAATCCCAATAATCGACGTGATAGGCAAGCGGAATAACTTGTGTCCAAAGTTTTGGATGGTCTTCAAAAGTACTGAGGTACTGATCAGCAGGTGGACAACTTGAACAACCTTCTGAGGTGAAGAGCTCGATAACCTGTGCGGGCTGGCCTTCATTACTCCAGGTTTGTGCAAGCGACACTGAGGAATAGAAGCCGATCGGTAAGGCAAATAAACAAAGTTTAATCAATGATGAATTGCGTTTGGCGTGTGACATACCGAGATCCTTGTACAAAGCGAATTGAATGGCGCTCAAATACAGACCGTTATGCCTAGGTTTTTCTTTCAGGTGCTTAGTTTACGAAGAGATTGAGTTTATTTCAGATACAAAAACGCCAGCTTTAGAGGCTGGCGTTTTCTTAAAATTCTATATTTACATGTTAACGCTGAGATTAACGGTTAATACCGATATCGCGTTGCATGTGACCAGATAGGTCGCTTGCGTAGTAACTACGTGGAGAGTTGTCTACGAAAAGAATATCGAAAATGTGTGCAATCAATCCTTTGAAGTTAACCGAGTAGGTTTTCTTATCCATAGAGTTAGGAACAGCGATAGTATTCATTTGTACTGCTTGAGCCATGATTGCCTCTCTATAAATTTATTAATGTGTTTCGTTCTGATGACAAGAATAATAGGTGATCTTTTGCAGGTTAAAAAATGACTAAAATTAGATTTTGGGATTAGTTTTTCTAATAAAACAAACCATTAACAATGCCACAAAATAGATATGCAGATTATGTGAGTACAAATTCAATATAGTGTTTAGATCATGCATTTAGTACAAATACCCCGCAAACAACAGTGGCCAATGTCACAGAAAATTTACATAAATAAATTTTCCACTTCATCAGCCACGTGTTCATTATCGACTTTTCGATAAGTTATATTTGTTTTTAATTTACTTGTTCAATGCCTGGCTTCTTCGCATAAACCGACGCTATAACCGCAATCGTCATCGTAGAAACCAATACCGCCAATGACCAGTAAGTTGGGATAGCCCACTCGCTATCAACCAGAAGCATTTTCACACCAATGAACACCATGATGAATGAAAGCGCGGGTTTCAAATAGATGAACTTGTCCATCATACCTTGCAGTACAAAATACAACGAGCGAAGACCAAGTAACGCAAACACGTTAGCCGCAAGTACCAAGAACGGTTCTTGTGTTACCGCAAAGATCGCAGGGATAGAGTCTAATGCAAACATCACGTCCATGACTGCGATCGCACCGATGACCAACATCATTGGAGTGAATGCCCATTTAGCACCCTGTTTAACCATTAATGCAGGGCCATGGAAGTCCTCTGTTACCGGCATCACTTTACGAAGTAGCTTTTCAGGCAGAGTATTCACACTCTCCTCTTCGCCCTTGTCTAATGCCAGCTTAATACCTGTACCAATCAAGAACGCAGCGAACACGTAAAGCACCCAGTGATATTCCGCCAATAGCTGTGCGCCTAGTGCGATCATAATTGCACGAAGCACCAATGCACCAATTACGCCCCAAAGAAGCGCACGAGGTCTTAGATGCTCAGGAACTTGGTATTGAGCAAAGATCATCGCAAAAACAAACAAGTTGTCTACGCTAAGGGATTTTTCTAACAAGTAACCCGTAATGAATGACACGGTTGCTTTTTGCGCTGTGTAGTCACTGTTCGGCGCATAAATGTCCCAAAATAGGTAAATCGAGCCAGCAAACAAAAACGCAAGTACAAACCAGAAAACACTCCAGATTGCCGCTTTCTTGATAGTAACGTTACCGCCACGAGTCTGATAGATATCAATAGAGACGAGAATAACCGTTAGCAGGAAAAAGCCCGCATAAGTCGTCATGATTGGCGATGAAAAAAAGGATTCACTATTTGTAGATAATAGAGATTGAGTTGAGTTCATTATTCCTCCGGGCGGAAGAACTGTACAAAGACCTTCCGCAAACAAAGCATATCAAGCTCCATTACGGATCTTGACTGTGATTGCGTTGGTCTCGTTGAAGTGAAATATGGGATTTCACTTTTACATACCGGATAGACTCTTGGCCTAACGAGATGACGATATGTAAACTTGCGCTAACTACTCCCCAAACGCGTGGATAATAATCCTCTGGTTGTGTTTCGTCTATATAAATTTGCACGGAAAAAGCAAAAAAGGAGCAAACGCTCCTTTCTGATTGATGCCACTTTGTCAAATAGACACGCGAATTGATTCTAAGAATAAATTCGCAAGTCAAACACACTATTGCACTGCGTAATGAAGTTGCAAAAAGAGCAATTTACAGCCCTGCGGCAGGTATTAAATACACTAACGCTGACCAAACTGATACCCAACCGACAACCGCTACCGCATCTAACCAATCTTTCTTATCCATGCATATCTCCACAAGAAGGCGACCTGCAGAGATAAAGCATAAACAATGCCAATTTTATAAATAACCCAAAGTAATAGTGTTAAATATCAGTATCAGCTTTAGTTATCTAAAACACTCCATGCAATTCAACGGTTCATTGAGTTGAAGCGACTCTGGGTGGTCTTGCAGAAACTCGATGAAGCAGTCTGCCATAGAGTCAGTGGTGACCGTGCCATCACCGATCATATCCAACACAGCGTTATAGCCCTCTTTGCCTTTCATTGTATAGGCTGACGACGCGCCCCGGTAAATACGGTTGCGAGAAACAGCTTGCCAACCTGAATCATCAGAGTGAATTTCTAGATGGTGAATCCTGTGTCCTATAGGCGCTTCTTTGTGGTAACAAAACCTCAAATTATGTGTATAAGGAAAGCTACCTGAACCTGTGCCCACGACACCATTATCAATCGCGTTATTGATTGCACCTTCAAGCATGCCAGCGATCGTTTCACCTTTTACTTCATACACACCAATAGGTACGGCAAACGGTAGTAGTTTTCCGGCAATATCGGCAACAGAGACATCGCCGCTGTTCAGTGAATTTCTTACACCACCGGCGTTGTGAATGGCAAAGTCAACCTGATGCCCTTTCTTGTTCATTAGATGGTGAAATGATTGAGCAACCAAGGGGGCTAGTTGACTCGGGCCTTTAGCATCTGGAATACGTACATGGCGAAGTTTAGTGTCTGCATGAGCAATCACTTGTTGCTGAAGCTTTCGAACTCGCGGCTGGTATTTATCCGTCAGAATGCTCTGCAGCTCAGGATCTTTCTTACACACTGCAATATTAGGGTGATTGTTTAAAAACTCACACGCCATATCGTGGGCATCGTCTTGCCCTACTTCACTCAGTTTCGCGTCTATAAAGAGTCGACGGCCTAATAACAGTTCGTTTTTACCATTGAAGTGCGTCACTTTGCCTTGAGAATCGAACTCGATTTCGCAGTGTCCTAAGCTCATGGCGTGGAAACCCGATTGCACAACATAGGTATCGCCAATTTTCACACCGTATTCATCATCTTTAACTAAGCCGATATCAGAGAAATCACCTTGTAAGCGATGACTATGACCACCAACGATGACACCAATACCTGTTACGTTGGCTGCTAACTCTAAATCAGCTTCGTAACCAAGATGGCTAAGTAACACAATCTTGTTGATACCTGCTTGATGGATTTGCTCAATGGTCGCTTTTGCTGTTTCCAAAGCATTTTCAAACGGTGTATCGATATCTGGGTTAGCGATGCCTGCCATCTTGTCGATGCTTAAGCCGAATATTGCGACCTTCTCGCCATCAAACTCTTTCGTTATAAAAGAAGCACTTCGTGTTTCAGGCCGATAAGGCTTAACAATGTCGTTGTCCGCTAGCGTATGAGTTTTATTGATATCCTCATTCGATAGATTCCAGTTACCGGCCAACAGCGGGAATTTGATTCTTTTCGCGAAAATCGCAACGGGCTCATTACCCATGTCTAACTCGTGATTACCGAGCGTCATGGCATCTATATTAAGGGCATTCAACAAATCGGCATTGGCTTTTCCCTTGAATAAGGAAAAGTACAACGTGCCTTGGAAGCAGTCACCAGCGTGCAAGAACAAGGTTCCAACCTTCTGACGCTGGGCATCTTGTTCTATTTGTTTGAAGCGTGTTGAAATTCGAGCAAAGCCACCAGCACTGACATAAGGTTCAATGATGTGGTTGTTCATTTTAAGTGATAGCTGTAACGAGGTTGGTTCAAAGTATGAGTGGGTGTCGTTGATGTGTGCCAACACTATTTTTGTCGGCTTATTCTTTTTAGTCATATTTTCTTCTCTCTTTGTCCCTTCATACTAGGTCGAGAATCATGACAGAATCGTGAATTTTATGAAACTGCACTGCAAAAAAATACTCGAGATAGATCAAAAATCTCATTTTGCACCGTATTAATAAACAACGGGTTTTGTGACAGGTGAGCATACCGGATTTGGATTTTTCGATTATGATTAAAGATATCTGTTAGCTTTCAAATAATTAGCAGAGCCTTCCGTTAGGAGTAAGCCTATGCAACTAGAAAGAATCGAGATTTCTGGCTTTCGAGGTATCAAGCGCATGTCACTCGCGTTTGACGAGCTAACCACGCTTATTGGTGAAAATACTTGGGGTAAGTCTTCATTATTGGATGCCCTTTCCGTCATTCTGCCCTCAGACGGTGTGCCATATCACTTTGAAATGACCGATTTTCATGTCGATTACTCTGTTTCACACCCGCAGTCTCAACATCTTCAAATTGTTCTCGCTTTAAAAGCTAACGATAAGAGCGAACTTAACGCAGGTCGTTATCGCAAACTCAAACCTATTTGGGTTCAAGATGAATTTGGCGTATTTCGCATCTACTATCGCATCAGCGCGACGTTAGAACAGTATGAGACAACAACACACTATGCATTTCTTGGTTTGGACGGTAATCCGCTCAAACTCCATCACTCAGAAAAGCTTGCTCAAGAATTAATGACCTTACATCCCGTTATCCGTTTGCGTGATGCAAGGCACTTTGATCGTCCTTTCAACGGCAAGTCCCTTAACCACAATGCTCACCTGCCGACTAATGTTCACGCAACTAATGCAAATTCAAACGGGAACGGGAACCATCACACGAGCAATGGCACAACAAATGGAAACGGCGCCAATAACGGTAATGGTCGACAAGCAAGAATAGAAAAACGAATAGACAACACCTGCCGCCGTCTTATGGCGATACCCGGACATGTTAATAAAGGTGAAATGCGCAGTAGCCTAGAGTCGATGCAAAGTTTGATTGAGCACTATTTTTCTTTCAAAAGTACTTCTCGTCGTAACCCTAGAAAACAGCGAGACGGATTGCTTTATTCTGCGGGTACCAATGATCAGAGTATTCATCAACTCGTCGAAGAGACCAAGAACAAACAAACTCGCTTATTATTCATGGGGTTACTTAACGCTTATCTACAAGCTAAAGGGCCAAACGACTTAAGGCGATGTGCGCGCCCTCTGTTGATCCTTGAAGATCCAGAAGGTCGATTGCACCCAACACACTTGGCAAGGGCTTGGAGCTTGATGCAGAAATTGCCCATGCAGAAAATCCTGACCACCAACAGTGGCGACCTACTTGCGGCGGTCCCACTTCAATCGATTCGTCGCTTGGTTCGTCAGTCAGACAAAACCATCGCCAATCAACTCAACATGAACCATTTCAGTAAGGATGAACTTCGACGAATTGGTTTTCATATCCGCTTCCACCGCTCTGGGGCACTATTTGCTCGCTGTTGGCTATTAGTAGAAGGTGAAACCGAGGTTTGGTTGTTCAATGAACTTGCCAACCAATGTGGCTATAACCTAGCAGCAGAAGGTGTGCAGATTATTGAGTTCGCCCAATCAGGACTTAAGGCACTGATTAAGGTCGCGCAAGAGTTTGGCATCGATTGGCATGTGGTAACTGACGGCGATGCGGCGGGTAAAAAATACGCAGCAACGGTGCTATCGAAGCTTGGTAATGATCAGGAAAGACATCGACTCACGGAACTGCCAGATAAAGATATCGAGCATTACCTATATATGAATGGATTTGAGAGCTTTTTCCGTGACATGGTTAAGATTCCATACGATCACCCTATCCCTCCAAAGAAAGTGGTTGCCAAGGTATTGAAGAAACATGCAAAACCCGACCTTGCACTCGCCATTGTTTCTCATTGCGAGAATCAAGGACAAGAATGCATTCCGCTTTTATTAAGGTGGACATTAAAACGCGTGATCACCATGGCGAATGGAAATACCTAAACATAATTTGTTTTATAGATGCTATCAGTTGCTCTACTGATGAAATATTTAGCTAGTCGCCTCAACCAAAAAAGGCACACCAAACGGTGTGCCTGTATAAATCGATATACAAATTAATTGGGGGTTATCTTGCAAGAGTTCACAGTGACTAACTAAGGTTAGGTTAACGAATTAAGCCTTTGCCTGTTTAGCGTGTTGTTCAACAACTTCCGAAGATTGAGTCGATTTCTCGTGAAGCCATAGCCCCGTTGCTTTCATCAAGTATCCGAATACACCACCAAGCAGCAAAGACGGCACTACAAGTTGCCAATCGCCACCTGCAGCAAACGTCGCACAACAACCAATAAAGGTGCCGGGGATATAACCTAGCCACGCTTGTTTCGCTTGAATACACATAAAGAAAGCAACGATAGCGGTAATCATATAGCCTAAAATCTCTAGACCTGCGAAGGTTGAGCTTTCGATAATCACCATCGCCCAGAATACACCTGTCATATTGGTTAATAAGCTGCTTGCTAGCCCTTTTACACCGCCCGTTGGCGAAGCAAAGTAACTGGTGCAACCTAAGAAACCTGCCCATGACAACAGACCGAAAGAGATAGCAATCCACCCCCATAGACCTGACAAGATACCTGTTGTTAATGAAATCGCGACTAATGTACTCATACTATTTCTAAAGCCTAACTGTAGGGTTTCTACAACCGGATTTAGCCTCACTTAAAATCGAGTGAGTATATTATGTGAAGAGAGTTCTGATTTAGCCGATCATGATCACATTAATAATGTATGCGAATGTGCATTTATCACCATATAGAGACCGACATCGCTTATTCAACATATTTGGTTATTAGTATTTTATCAAATCTAGGTTACAGAACCGACCGTTTACCTTTCATCATGCGTTTACCTTCACGCTTAATGCACTCAGCGAGTGGGTTCTCAGACATATCTGCACGCCAAATAAAGGACAAGGTTCTTTCCATTTCAAGCTCAGGGACATTTAATGTGACCAGTTGACCAGACTCAACAAACTGTTCGACATCGAGATAAGGTAAACACGTTAAATATGGGCCGTTTGCAACCAAACTTCTTAAAACAGGAACGTGTTCATACTCTCGCCAAACATCAAGATCACCAATTAAATGGTGAATAGAGCTATCAAAAACTTTGCGAGTACCCGAACCATGTTCACGTAATACCCATTTTGCTTGTTCTAATTGCGCCAAGCTTACTCGTTCACGCTTCGCAAACGGGTGATGAGCCGATGCAACCACCGTTAAATGGTCCGTACACCACACTTCTTGGTGAACTCGGTTGTCATCACAACGACCTTCGATAACACCCAAGTCATATTGATAATCTAATACACCATCAATGACTGCGTCGGTACTTTGCACGCCAAGCGAGATTCGCATCTCAGGAAAGTCGTTATCAATAATACTGATGAGATCCGGAACGAGGTGTTCCGCTGGAGTTTGGCTAGCACCTAATTTGAGTTCGCCACTCAACAAATGCTGCTCGTAAAAACCCATCTCAATTTGCTGCGCATCTTGCAGTAAACGCTTCGCTTTTGGTCTTAACCACATGCCCCAATGAGTCAGGGCCATTTGCTTGCCCTGCCTTTCAAACAAAGGCCTGCCGAGCATTTTTTCCAACTGTGCAAGAGACATACTTGTTGCTGACTGAGTCAACGCCAATTTGTCTGCTGCCTGACTAACGCTCCCGGAGTCTGCTACTGCATCAAATACCGCGAGTTGCTTTAATGAATAACGCAAAATTCATCCTTAATGCTTTTAATTATTTGTGTCCTGATGCTCGTTTTTTATAAAGCCAATGAGCAATCAATTTCATTCTACGCGTAACCAAATCTATATCAATAAATTTGATGTGGTTTCTAAAAATTATCAATTTTACCTCTACCCCTCAACGCCCTAATCTGGAATGGCAGGACACAACGAGCCCTGCAAAACATTACTGATTAACCATTACGGATTAACCAGGTCATTAACACTAGGAATTACACATGACGGATTGTTCAAGGGGGGGATATGGCAACCAGCACTTCTGAAAATCATCAACTGTTCTCACCAACAGAAATGATGGCGGAAGCAGAGAAGTTTGCATTAAGTAAAGCAAATAAAACCAGCAGCATGACATTGAGTTTGGCAATCATGGCTGGCGCATTCATCGGGCTTGCTTTTTTATTCTACATCACGGTAACCACGGGCAGCGCTGATGCTGGATGGGGACTGAGTCGCTTAGCCGGCGGTCTTGCCTTCAGTATGGGTTTGATCTTGATTGTGATTTGCGGTGGTGAGCTATTTACCAGCTCAGTGTTATCAAGCATCTCATGGGCTAACAAGCAAATCACCTTCACGAAGATGCTGTCTATCTGGGGCAAGGTGTATGTCGGCAACTTTATCGGTGCCATGTTCCTATTGGCTTTGGTAAGCGCAGCAGGCTTGTATCAACTGGATGGCGGGCAATGGGGCTTAAACGCTTTAAACATTGCTCAACACAAGCTACACCACACCCCAGTTCAAGCGTTTGCTTTGGGTGTGCTTTGTAACTTGTTGGTGTGTTTAGCGATTTGGTTAACGTTCAGCTCTGCTAACGCAATGACCAAAGCAATGATGACCGTGTTACCCGTTGCAATGTTCGTAAGCTCAGGCTTTGAACACTGTGTGGCGAATATGTTCATGGTTCCTCTAGGCATCACGATTCAAACATTCGCCCCGGAAAGCTTCTGGATGCAAATCGGTGCAACACCAGCGCAGTACGCAGACTTAAACGTCATGCAATTTGTCACAGCAAACTTAATACCAGTGACAATCGGCAACATCGTAGGTGGTTCAGTATTGGTCGGCTTAGCCAACTGGAGTATCTACCGTCGCCCACAACTTAAAGCAGCAAAAATTACCGCTATTACACAAACAACAGAAATTACGTCAGTTAAGGAAATTACTATGAACACAGCAACTACTATCAAGCAAATCATGAACACTCAACCAATTACATTGAGCGTTGAAATGCCAACATCAGTCGCGATTGATACACTTTTAGACGCGCAACTTGTTAGCGCTCCTGTTTGTGATGTTGAAGGCCGTCTAGTGGGTATCTTCTCTGTTCATGACGTAATGGTTGACCTTTGGTGCCAAGATTACATCCCAACTAAAGGCCAAAAAGTCGTAGACCTAATGAGCCGTGACGTTGTGGCAATCGATGCAAACGACAAGCTAGTAGACGTTGCTGAGTTCCTATGCATCGACAAAGAGCAACTGTACCCGACGACAAGCATGGGCTTCGCAACTCGCTTGACATCTCTTTCTCTAGAAGAGCGTGCAAAAGCGATGAAAGTAAGCCAACCACATATGCTTCCAGTGTTAGAAAATGGCGTGATGGTGGGTGTGTTGACTCGCATTGAAGTGATGCAAGCACTGCGTCCAATCTACGGTGACCGACTAAACGTGGTTCCTCAAGCTGAACTAGAAACAGCTTAACTAATCGTAAGTTGAACTATTAGGGATTAGTAGTTCAATTAGATAACTCAGTCATGGCAACGTTGACTGGCTAGAGGCAAATGGTGGCTTTTAACGTACTAAACGGTTTGACACAAAACAGACCTAAACGCGTTGCCATTTATCTCAATAAAAAAGGCGCAAAGTGAAAACTTTGCGCCTTTCTCTATTTCTAACTGCTGACCTATTTAGTATCGACCAAACTTTTGATATTTCTAAATAATGTTGATACCTGTCAGAGAGCTAGAAAGCTAGATTACTTTTTTACGCCTTCAACGTGTAGTTCCATGTCTACATAGCTTGAAGCGCCCATTACTGGAATGTTGAAGTCAGCAAGTTCTAGACGAGTTGTACCCACGAAACCAGCACGCTCACCGCCCCAAGGGTCTTGACCAGCACCGATGAATTCAGCTTCGATAACGATTGGCTTAGTTACGCCGTGAAGCTTAAGGTCACCCATTACTTCAAGTTTGCCGTTGCCTTTATCAACCACTTTTGTGCTGTTGAAAGTAGCGTCAGAGAATTTACCTGCATCAATGAAGTCAGAGCTACGGATGTGCTTGTCACGCTCTGCGTGGTTTGAATCAAGGCTTGTTGTATCAATAGTTACGTTTACTTTTGATGCTTCAACGTTGCTTTCATCAAATGAGAAATCACCTGAGAATGTGTTAAAACGGCCTTGGATAAAGCTATAACCTAGGTGGCTAACTTTAAAGTTAACTGAAGCATGCGCACCTTTTGTATCAATCACGTAATCAGCGGCGTTCGCAGCGAAAGGCATTGCCATAGCAAATGCTAATCCTGTAGCGATAATTGACTTTTTCATTTTGAAGCTCCTATCATTTTTCGTAGCGTATCGTCTTTGTCGATAACGTGGTGTTTTATCGCCGCTAAGGCGTGCACTGATGCCATAATGATCAGTACCCATGCAGCATAGTAGTGAACCGTACCTGCGAGATCAGATTGGTTTGCAAACAGTTCGCCCATACTTGGTACAGTGAACCAATTGAATACCTCTATCCCGCGGCCATCTGATGTCGAAATCAAATAACCTGAAATAAACAAAACCGCTAAGTTGATGTACATGAAGCCGTGAGCGATCTTCGCTGCTGCAACTTCATAGCTTTTACCTTCCACTTTAGGTGACGCGGTAACTAGTTTCCAGACCAAGCGGATAACAGTAACGGCAGCCAAAAGAATGCCTACCGAGCGGTGATAGTCTGGCGCTGTTTTGTACCACTCGCTGTAGTATGAAAGATCAACCATCCACAGGCCTACACCAAATAAGCCAAATACCGCGAGAGCTGAAATCCAATGCATCGCTCTTGCTAAAGGGTTGTAATTTCTAACGTTGTTGTCCATGCATCTCTTCCGAATGTTAACGAGTAGTGTAGTTTCGAAAAGCGTACCCTACACCAAGTTTGTGTAACATATTATTTACCAAGCTTTACATTGGTAACATCATTTCAAATTAAACGAGTTATTCAAATTATTTGAACAAGTTTGGGCTAAACGTTAGATTTCAACGATTTGTTCGATCTCGTAAAGCTCATCTGAGATATCTAACATTTTACGTTCCATGACTTTTTGAGCGTCTTCTATCCCTTTGTTGTAGTAAACCGCCCCAAACTTTTTACTTATGAAATCGACCAAGAATTCCGTGTCGAACTGACCAAGCTCCACATCAAGTTCATCTTGCAGGTACTTTTGGAGCGTATTAGTAAGCTCAGACTTTTGTTTCGAATCTAATTGAATGGTCATGAATGTTTCCAAATAAAGAGTAAGTAGATCAATTGTGATTTGCTGACTAGACTATAGTCGAGGTAACTAGCTAGAATTCCTCATAATTTAGAATACAGACCTGTAGAGCGCCAGTGCTATCCATAAAATCACTCAGCAATGGTTAATTTTGATAGAGAGATCAAGAACTCGCACTTTGACGATAGGTAACGGAACCGCAATTACCGTACTATTGCCCATCAATAAGATAGTAGCTGTGTATAAGGGACTTCATTGTTATTAGATCTAGTGATTAAAAGCGTTAATCAATTTCAAGACGATTGCCTAAAGCTCTGTGAACGCCATTACCCTACGGTGCACAATCAAGGGATCAGTGAGCACCATATAGGAAAGGCATTTGCTCGCCGAATGGAGCACACCTTCGTTAGCTTTAATCATGCAAGCAACATCAGCCCACTTGAAATGCTTTCTTCTGGCGAAACGCCTCGACACTTCCGAATATCTTCCGAAATTGGTACCGTTTGGATGATCAGTCATCATATGGTGAGCGCCGGGAAAACCTGTCGTAGAAAGTTAATGTTGGACATCCATAATTGGCAACAAGAGTATGGATTTTCCATTCAACCCAATGACGTTTTGATCATTGTCTCCGACCATTGGATTAGCCGAAGTAAAAACAGTGGTGAATTATTGCATTGGTGGATGGGTGAACTCCCAGACGAGATCACGGAATATAGCCAACAAGGTATCACGCTAAGAGAGAGTGATTCTCAATTCGCTACTGACTTAAATAATAATTTTAAAATCAGCCCTTGCTTCATTAAATTTGGACACCCTTTAAAGCGGTCAGGAAATCAACAACTGGTTCGTAAATACCTGCAACTTTACGCAGTACTTCAATGGCAGTAAGAATACGGGTCAACTTTTTTAATCAGTCTTGAAAGTAAATAGTTAGACCTCCATCCCAATATTTTATAAAACCCAACTCAAGCCCTACCCAATAATCAATCAAAATTTATCTTCGATAAAATAATAACTTATCAGCTCATCGTTCATATTTTGAGAAGTAGATATCATTTATATGCAAACAGAGTTGTTTGTTAATAATGTAACTTTGACATTCCCCCATAACCTGAGGCTTTATCCTTACTTTCACCTGGTGTATTGACGTTGAAAGCTTATATTGATTGGTGTTGATATGAGATAGATTACTCAGAGATTAAATTCACAATAGTCATTATTAATGGTGAATAATAAGTAATTTTAATGACTAATATCAATTATCATGCTGTTTTTTCGTTAATTATATTTATTTAAATATTGACTCTACAAATGAGTTTTTATTAATTGACAATTTACTTACACCTGTCAATATTGTGACAGCCGCGACATGTACGTCCGCCATTGAATAAGCCCTCTTTACTAGCGACTATGATTTTATCAGACAGAAGTGAATTTATTAGCTGTATATCCGTAGATGCTGATATGCAGTTTATTGCGAAATACCAAGACCTGACGCTTAGAAGCGTCTATCAACCTATATTCGACTCTTCTATGACTCAAATAGGTGTTGAGGCTTTGGTGCGCATTTCAAATAACAAAGGTGATATTGTTCGTCCTGATCACTTCTTCCATTCCGACGAAACCTCAAGCACAGACAAAATCAATGTAGAGAGGTTGAGTCGAGCGATTCATATCCGTAACTTCGCACAATCGACAATCCGTCATTTACATCTATTTTTGAACGTTCTTCCAAACGTTGGTGAGTTGTTTGCTGCAGAAAAGGTCAGCGATAGCTTGTTAGCTAAACGCCTTCACGAGCTTAACCTTTCATGCGAACAGATAGTGATGGAGTTGGTAGAGTTGAACGCAGAAAGTGAAGAGCGTTTGAAAGATGCCGCTCTTTCTCTTGCGGATAATGGCTTTCAAATCGCTGTCGATGATTTTGGTACACAAGCATCAACCGAACAGCGCGTTCGTCACATTAACCCTCATATCATCAAGATAGACCGCTCGGTTATGTTGGACTTTGAACAAGGCGACACATGTGAAATGGAATTGGCCCTAAAGCTTGCTACCCAAATCGGTGCGAAGACAGTAATCGAAGGGATAGAAACCCAACAACAACTCGCAGCGATGCAAAATTTAGGCTTCGATATGTATCAAGGTTATCACTTAGCTATGCCAAAGCCGATTGAGTTGGATATTCGCCTCGCAATCTAGAAGTGCCCTCTATTCTCTATTCTACAGGAAGCCGCTTTACCATTGGTTAGCGGCTTTTTGATACCTATCTCTTTCTTAACGCAACGCTCGCTGACGCTATAGTCTCTTAGCACGATCTTGTATCGCCAAGTCACACCCATAAAAAAGCCCAGTCAAAATTGACTGGGCTGGCTTAAAAGAATCTGTTTTATATCAATCCCTAATAACCCGCAGTGGACGGTTTGATTCTATATAGAATAGCGAACATCACTGGTACTACTATTAGCGTTAGTACGGTAGCAAAGCCTAAGCCTGCCATGATGGTAATCGCCATTGAGCCGAAAAATGCATCGAATACCAAGGGAATCATCCCCAAGATAGTCGTCAGTGCTGCTATAGATACCGGTCGTACACGACTGATCGCGCTGTCTACAACCGCTAGGTATGGGTCTTTACCTGTTGATAGCTCACTGTTGATCTGGTCAAGCAGTACAATGCCGTTCTTCAAAATCATGCCGCTTAGACTCAATAAGCCAAGGAACGCTGTGAAGCTGAATGGCATATTGGTACCTAACAGACCAATTGAAACACCAATGATAGAGAGTGGAACCGTAAACCAAATCACAAGCGGCTTACGAACCGAGTTAAACAGAAGCATCGTGATGATAAACATCAGCAAGTAACCCATTGGCAGTGAGCCAAACAGAGATTCTTGCGCATCTTTAGAGCTTTCGTACTCACCACCCCAGCTAATGCTGTAGCCTTCTGGTAAATCTAATGCTTCTACCTTTGGTTTCACACGAGCAAACAGACTCGCTGGCGTTTCATCACCAAGAACATCGTGGTCAGCCAATACTGTTAGCGTACGTTTTCTGTCGCGACGCTGAATCAGTGGCTCAGACCATTGAAGCTCTACGCCATCAATCACTTGCTCAACTGGGATGTAAGTTTGTAGTGATGGGCTCCAAATCTTCACATTGTTTAGCGATTCGAAATCAAAACGCTCTTCTTCCGGTAAACGCGCAACAATAGGCAACATATGAGTACCATCACGCAGTAAACCGATGTTGTAGCCACCAAACGCCATCTGTAACGTCTCGGACAGATCCGTCTTTGAAATACCAAGACGACGCGCCTTTGATTCGTTAAACAATGGCACGAGCTCTTTGGTACGTTCACGCCAGTCGTGACGAACATTTCGAGAGCCTGGATCGGCTAACAAGATGTCTTCCACTTCAACCGCAATACTGCGCAAGATTTGTGGGTCGGCACCACTAATACGAGCCTCGATTTTTGAAGCTGGTGACGGGCCAAACTCAATCAACTTGAACTGGAACGTTGGTTGCTCAAATTCGTTCGCTAAGTCTTTGTCTAGCGCCGCTAGAGCCTTAAACATAGTGTCGCGGTCAGTGGTTCTTACTTGTAACTGGGCGTACGCTTCGTAGCTTTTCTCTGGTTGGTAAGTCAGTGCGAAACGTTGCATGCCCTGCCCAACCGTTGTCGTTACAAACTCCACGTCGTCTTGCTGGCGAATGTAGCTTTCAACTTTTTCTGTCTGCTTGATCGTTTCACGAACATCGGTGCCTTCTGGCATCCACATGTCTACGTAAAACATTGGGGTATTTGACGGCGGGAAGAACTGCTGCTTCACCATACCAAAACCGACGACAGAAACTGCTAATAGAGCGACCATACTAACTACAGTAAGCCATCTAAATCGAAGTGCTACTTTCAGACACGCACCGAATACCACAAACAGGATGCCTTTGTATGGGTCTTCGTTCTCATCAACCTTGTCTTCTTCTTTAAGCAACATCTCGGCAAGGAATGGCGTTAGTGTTAGTGCAGTTACCCAACTCAAAAACAGTGAGAAACACAGTACCCAAAACAGTGAACCCATGAATTCGCCTGTCGCATCCTTCGACAAACCAATCGGTGCAAACGCTGTGATAGCGATAATGGTCGCACCTAACAGTGGCCATTGTGTTTGCTTGACGATGTCTTTCGCTGCTTGAAGCTTGGTTTTGCCTTTCTTCAAGCCCACCAAAATACCTTCAACGACAACAATCGCATTATCCACCAGCATACCCAGCGCGATGATCAGTGCCCCCAGAGAGATGCGGTGCAGTTCAACATCGTTGTAATCCATCAGGATGAAGGTACCGAATACCGTCAATAGAAGAACCAAACCGATGATCAAACCACTGCGTAAGCCCATTGCGAACAACAATACAATGATAACGATGGCTACCGCTTCAACTAGGCTGATTAAGAAGTCAGCCACAGATTTGTCTACTTCTTGCGCTTGGTTGTAGAAGTAATTCAGTTCTACACCCGCTGGCTTAATGCTTTCTAGGCGATCCAGTTCCGCATCCAGTGCTTTACCAATCTCAACCACGTTTACACCAGAAGAGAACGCAATACCCAAGTTGATTGCTGGTTTACCGTTGTACGTTAATACATTGCCCGGCTTTTCTTGAATACCACGAGTTACTTCAGCGACATCTTTCAAGCGAATCAGGTTACCTGTATCGCGACCATGAATGATCAGGTTTTCTAGTTCTTCAACCGTGCTTAAGGTGCCGTTTGGCTTGATCGTAAGGCTTTGACCATTCAGCATCACCTCGCCTGCCGATACCACACTGTTTTGCTGTGCTAGCAGTGACGTAACCGTCGACATATCTAGGTTCAATGCGGCTAAGCGTTCCAGTGACATCTCAACAAACAGTTGTTCTTGTTGGTCACCTGCAATGCTTACTTTACCGACACCGTCGACCAGTTCGATTTCACGCGTTAGGTAATCTGCGTACTGTTTGAGCTCAACGTAATCGTAACCATCACCGGTCAGCATGATCATCACACCAAACACATCACCAAAATCATCGATGATCTGAACGGAATTTACACCACTTGGCAGTGTTGGTTGTAGATCGTTGATCTTACGGCGCATTTCATCCCAGATCTGAGGCAGCTCGTCTGGACCGTAGTCCATCTTCATACTGACCATAATTTGGGACATACCGTTCGATGATGTCGAGGTAATCTTGTCGATGTACGGAAGCTGTCTTATCTCTTTTTCTAGTGGGTAAGTCAGCTCTTCTTCAACTTCCATTGACGTAGCGCCAGGGTAAGTTGAAATAATCATTGCATCTTTAATGGTAAAAGCTGGGTCTTCTAAACGGGATAGATTACCAAAAGAGGTCACACCGCCAATGGCCAAAATGACTAGAAACAGCCAGCTGATTACTTTGTTCTTTATTGAATATTCTGCGATGTTCATTCTGCTTTTCCTGACAATTGGATTCCGTCACGGAGTTTTCTTAAATTCGAATTTACGAGTAGCTCACCTTGCTCAACACCATGAGCGATGAGTGCGCCTTGGCCACTGATCTTGTCGACTTCTACTTCGCTTTTGAATGCTTGTCCGTCTTCCATTTTCCACACATAGAACTGATTCGCTTCAGAGCCCGCTTCTAGCGTTGTCATTGGTAATTGGTAGCCTTGAACATCGCTCAGGCCCGCTTTCGCCATATCTACATTGACCGTAACGCTCGTGCCTGGCAGGATTTCACTTTCAGGCTGCTGCATCTGCATCCAAAATTCGTAGGTACGGGATTGTGGGTGCAGTTCACTGGTGTGTTCTAGATACGTCAGTGGATATTGGCCTGTGTGACCGCCAAAGGTCGCCTCAGGACGATAGCTATTTGAACGCATGTCTGGGCTAATTGACGCCAAGATCGAATCTGATACTTGAATTCGCACATACACCTTGTCGTTCTGGTACACACTCAGTAGTGTTTCTCCAGGCGTCGTATTTTCGAATCGTTGCTTATCGACAGTTGAGACTGTTCCTGAGAATGGCGCTAAAAGTTCTGTGTAACCTAGCTTGCGTTTTGCCGCCGCCAAATTCGCCGATGCGAGCTTGTAGTTAGCCGTCAGTTGGTCGTGTTCTGATTGCGATAACATTTCGCTGCCAAACATCTCAGTACCACGGGCCAACTGTTTGCTCGCCAGTTTGAATTGAGATTGAGCATCAGTCAGATCTTGGACGTACGTTGCGTTATCTAAGGTGGCTAATAACTGCCCTTTTTCGACATTGTCGCCCGCTTCTACTAATACTTGTTGAATCTCACCTGCTAGCTTAAATGCCAAGGGAGTCAATTCAGCTGGCATCACCTGTCCATTAAAACTTCTGAACTGATTAGTAAGCGGTGCGCCAACTTCAAAGGTAGAAACCAACAAAGGTGGTTGTTCACGGTGTACAGCTTCATTGTTACAGGCTTGAAGTAACAGAACCGACGCGACAACAACTGATAATTTTGAAAGGTTCATTAAATACCGCCCTCACGAAGCCAAGCTTTTACTTGTTGTCCGTCTGATAACACATCCACACCCGCTTCAACGATAAGGTCACCAGACGACAATCCGTCGATAACCTTGCCTTGCTCATCAAGAAGGACTTGTACTTTAGAAATCAGTTGAGAGTCAGGGTTATAACGCCATAGTTCACCATGGCCTACGTCTTTGTTTAACCAAGCTGAATCCACAATACCAATGCCGTAGTCAGATTTACTTTTCTGAACTTCAACTTGCGCTGTCATACCAGAAAGTAGATTGATGCCTTCTGGCTTTTCGATAGACACAACCGCTTGGTAGCTGTTGGTATCTTCATCTGGTTGCGTTGAGATTTCTTTAAAGCGAGTCGGGATACGAATGCCGCGGTGGCCGTCCATCACAACCCACATTTTTGAGCTCGTTAGGTCTTGAATAGAACGGTCTTCAAGCTTTGATACTGGAATTGAAAACGTCACATCCATTTCACTGTGATTCAAAATATTCAGTACAGGCTGCTTTTCTGCGATCAATTGATATTGCTTTCCAAACACCATCGATACCACGCCATCGAATGGAGCAACTAAGGTAGTGTAGCCAAGGTTTGTTTTTGCTTGGTCCAACTCAACTTCAGCGGCAGTAAAGGTGTTTACGGCTTGGTCGTAGTAATCGGTACTGACCAGTTTTTTCGCATACAACTCAGAAGCTTGTTTGTATTGGCTGTTCGCCAGATCAAATTTAGCTTGGGCTGCGTCAACGGCAATACGGTAATCCGTCGCGTCTAATACGGCTAACACCTGACCTTTCTTCACTTCTTGTCCCATACGAACATCGAAGGTTTCTATATCTCCACCCACTTGGAAAGAAAGTGCCGCACGGTCGGTTGCATCAACCTTTGCAATGAAGCTATCGAGATCAATATCAGTCTGTTGTGGGATTTCGAACAGCTTGACTGGCTTGATTACCTGCACATTTTCCTCTGACTGAACTTTGTCACATCCAGTTAGAGAGCCTGCGAGCAATAGTGCTGCAATAACAGCTCCCATGCGCTTGCTCGATATGGCATTGATAGACAAATTGAACTGCATGATGTCTCTCCATTTAATTATTATGATTTATTACACAGGTGGGCAGTATATTCAAAATTCCGTAATCCACAAGCTTTACTTTCCACCTGTGCAGTATTTTTTATTTGAGTAAAAACAGTGTAGAATGTGGTAATCAGGTAAATGTGTGAAATGAAGATGACTGAAAAGAAACAAGGCAGAAGAAGCGCAAAAGACGCTGAAGAGACGAGATTTTTGATCATGGGTGTTGCTGCGGATATGTTCTGTGAGCATGGTTATGATAGCGTTTCGCTTCGTAACATCAGTGAGAAAGCAGGTGTATCGCATAGCCTTATTCGCCACCACTTTGGCAGCAAAGAAAAAATCTGGCATGCGATAAGCGATTGTTTACACGCCTATTTTCAGTCTTATATTGCTAAGATAGTGGAAGAGTTACCAAAAGGCGTCGCACCAAACATTACTATCTATTTATTTAGTATGCGCCTTTTTAGCAACATGATTCACTCACGAAAACCGATGCAACTTATCACTGACTCTGTTCGCCAAAAAGACAACTTGGTCGATTACTTTATCGACAATGTTGGCGATGTCGAAAAAGAAATCAACATGTTAGCTGAACAATATAACGATGCGAATCCAGAGAACTTGATCAACATTTATGAGATTAAGTGGCAAATGATCATGTATGCGCACGGAGCGGTATGCCTCACTCCCTTTATGGAAAGCACTTGGAATGAAGGCGATATGGTCACCTCTCCTGAAGATGCTCTACTTAAGCATTGGCAGCTTTTCAACACGCAGATGGTCAGCAAGTTCAATATTGATGAAGAGTGGGTTCTAAACCCAACCTCGATTGAAGAGCTGATTTATGAAGTGCCATGTGAATGGAAGTGTAACCAGGAACATAAAGCTTAATCGGGTTCATACCCATGATGAGCTTATAAGATACAAAAACGCGCCGTTACAGAAGTCACTGTAACGGCGCATTTTTATATGTATAGATCTTTAAACTGGAGCTTTGTCCAGCTTGTTAACGACGTGCTTTACCGCGGTTTTGGTGAATCTTAAGCTTCGCTTTCATCTTACGTTTTTCTGATGAACGGCTCTTGCTGCGACCACCACGATCGGGCGCTAGATCTTTTTCAAGGCTTGGTTCAAAGCCCTCTAGCCACTCTTGAGGCAAGCGCGTATCAAGTAATCGCTCAATGTCACCCAATAGGTAAGCTTCATCCTGACTCATCAAAGAGATCGCTAAGCCGCTGTTACCCGCACGGCCAGTACGTCCGATGCGGTGAACATAATCTTCTGCTTTAAATGGCATGTCATAGTTCACAACTTGTTCTAGCTGCTGAATATCAATACCACGAGCTGCCACGTCGGTTGCGATCAACGCACGAACTTTGCCTGACTTGAAATCGTCTAGGGCTTTTTGACGCGCACCTTGGCTCTTATCGCCATTGATTGATGCCGCTTTAATGCCGTCTAACTTAAGCTCTTTAACGAGAGCATCAGTGCCCTGCTTAGTCTTTGTGAACACCAACACTTGTTGCCAGTTTTTTGAACCAATCAAATACGCTAATAGCTCACTTTTACGCGACTTATCTACCGGGTAAACCATCTGTGTTACGGTTTCAGCGGTGCTGTTTTTTGGCGTAACTTGGATTTCACTTGGCTTCTGCATCATACGGTGTGCAATCGCTTTGATTTTGTTATCAAACGTTGCAGAGAAGAACAGAGTTTGACGCACTTCGTTCATGCGAGAAAGAATACGCTTGATGTCAGGCATGAAGCCCATATCTAACATACGGTCAGCTTCATCCAGTACCAGTACTTCCGTTTGGCTCAACATGATGTTTCTAGTGAACATGTGATCAATAAGACGACCAGGCGTCGCGACAAGAATATCTGCGCCACCGCGTAAGTTATCAGTTTGCACCTTCATGCTAACGCCGCCGTAAGCCACCACGACTTTAATGTCGGTGCCCTTTGCGTAGCTAGTTAAGTTATCGAAAACCTGTTGTGCCAATTCACGAGTTGGCACTAATACAAGCGCACGAACGAGCTTAGGGTTCGGAATAACGTTGTCTTTTGTCTCGATTAATCTTTGAATAATCGGTAAACCAAACGCAGCCGTTTTACCTGTACCCGTTTGAGCACCAGCCAGTACATCTTTGCCTTCTAATACCAATGGAATTGCTTGTTCTTGAACACTGGTAGGAGCCGTAAAATTAAGCTCAGACAACGTGGCAAGAAGATGCTCAGATAATCCTAGTTGGTTAAAAGATTTTGTAGATTCAGACATAGTATGATGCTCAAAGATTAAATAGGCGCGGATTGTAGCAAACCTGCATTACGCTGTTTACCTTTCCTTTTGATTTTTCTTCATTTGAAGCGCATTAAACTGCTTAGCTTCCTCTAAAACGTTGGGATAAAGCTCAT
This sequence comes from Vibrio sp. 10N.261.52.C2, assembly GCF_041471425.1. NCBI lineage: Bacteria > Pseudomonadati > Pseudomonadota > Gammaproteobacteria > Vibrionales > Vibrionaceae > Vibrio > Vibrio sp. 10N.261.52.C2. Next base: position 35,411 of record NZ_JBFROH010000040.1, read on the forward strand.
TAAAGTGACACTGCAACGTATCATAGTGACGTTCGAGGTCATCGTAACATGCCTCGAGCATACCGAGCTTAGGCCTTCTCAACGCCATTCGCTGCAACACCACCTCTATAGATGACATGTCTTGATAGCTCTCTAACCATCTATGCTCAGCCATTTTCTGATGAACCATAACGAAATTTTCAGGCCAGTGTGGCTCTTGATGTTCAAAGATCTGCTCATGGCTATCTAAACAAAAACGCTCTAATGTCTGCTGTGAAAACTGATCCCAATGATTGGCTAAGCAGTGATCCCAAAATACATCGAGTGCGATAGGCGCAAAGCGTCGTGTTTGGTCTGAGAAAAGTGATTTTGCAGAACGAGATACATCATGACGATCAGTATAGCTATCAACAAATCGATGAAGCCTAATACCGTCAGAAAGGGAATCAGAATAGTGTTTATTAGGGTCGCCTTTAACAAAATCACCTAACAGGTTACCTGCTAAGTTGCTGTTACAGTGCTTGGCGATGTGAAGGTGTGCGAGAAAGTTCATTGAACCTCATTAAAGTATCGAGAACTAAGTAACATGGTAAACGTACTCGTTTATCTTCGCGAACTTTAATGAGGATAGTTTTGGTATGACGTGTGAGCGAATACGATTTGCTCAGTTTAGAATTGTTTGCTTTGAGAAGCTTTAGCTAAGAAAACTTTTAGCTTTAAAACGTTTCAGTTGAAACTGAATTAAAGATCTTAAAAGCTTAGTTCGAAGACTTGAAAAGCTCTTCTGCTAACTGTTTCACTGTCTGCTCATAGTCAGACAAATCAATGCCAATTTCCATAGCATCTAACAACTCTAGACTTTCGTCGTTATAAGATTGGTCACTCATTGTGCCCCCTCTATTCCTTGATGTGGACATGATGTCCGATTAACTAGTGCACCATCTTGGACTTATATTATGTCACTTTGATGAACGCACTCTACTCTACCCATTCCATATTCATAGCTTAAAGCTACTCGCGATCATTAACGCTTTTTTGCGCTAAAGGGGTATACGCGAACGACATATGTACTGCCACCTTACACCAAGTACAACAAATTACTCTATAAATTTTGAAACCGATCATGGTCAAACGTTTGCTTTGCTCATTTGAATGCTGACACGCCCCTTTGTGTAAATATTAATTTACAGTGGATGTTTTTTATTACAATAAGAATTGCATTTGGAATTAAATTCAATCAGAATACTTCAAAATCGAGATATTCTTTGGGTTTATGCGCTTAAGCTAGAAGAATTACAATGAAAACACACCCTAACGTAAAGAATTATATACAATGAATAAATCAAAGGTTTTTGGTAGTACTTTGATCATTGCAGGCACAACCATTGGTGCTGGCATGCTCGCTCTTCCACTTGCTTCTGCAGGTATTGGCTTTTCAACTTCACTTTTCTTGATGCTGGGTTTATGGGCGTTAATGGCTTTTACTGCGCTATTAATGGTAGAGCTTCACCAATTCGCAGAATCTGACGCTACCCTACACACGTTAGCTCATACCATTTTGGGGACAAAAGGAAAGTGGATTGCGAGCTTCGCGGTGATGTTTCTTTTCTACGCTCTGTGTGCGGCATACATAGCTGGCGGCGGTGCGCAATTTAACCAACGAATTTCGGATATCGCGGGTATCGAACTTAATGCTCAAATCACCACGCTTCTATTTACCCTATTAGTTGCCGGCGTTGTTACGATTGGTACACACAGTGTTGATAAAGTTAACCGCGTTTTGTTTGGCTTAAAGCTTATCGCGATGGTTTTGGTACTCAGCTTCCTAGCGCCAAACATTACCTCTCAATACTTAATGAGCATGCCTTTACAGCAAGGCCTGATTGTTGCGGCTATTCCGGTTGTGTTTACCTCTTTTGGTTTCCACGGCAGCATCCCATCAATTGTTCGATACCTAGATGGTGACGTTCGTTCTTTACGTAAGGTAATGATTATTGGCTCGGCACTGCCTCTGGTTATCTACGTTTTCTGGCAAAGTGTTACTTTGGGCGTGATTAGCCAAGAGCAGTTGTTGTCTGACACAAGCTTGGGCGCGCTATTAGTCTCGCTATCGCAAACGGTTCATCAATCCAACCTAAGCGTGATCGTCGGTGTGTTTGCAGACCTTGCACTGCTGACATCTTTTATTGGTGTGAGCTTGGGCTTATTTGAATTCATGGGCGACTCACTGAACAAGAAACTAGGTAACGCAAAACGTGTTAAGACAGCTGCTATCACCTTCTTACCGCCACTGGGGTTTGCCTTATTTTACCCACAAGGCTTCATCATGGCTTTAGGCTACGCAGCCATTGCACTTTCAGTGCTCGCGATTCTGTTACCAACAGTGATGGTCTACAAGGTTCGTTACACTGATTTCTCTGTCAAACCACAATCTTCAGAAGCCAGTTACCAAGTGTTAGGCGGTAGCAAAGCGTTGTTTTTAGCAGGTAGCGTTGGCGTATTTATCATTGCGATTCAAGTTCTTATTTCAGTAGGGTTACTGCCTTCTTTAGGCTAATAAACCTATACAGAACTAATTTACTTGATTCAGATCTCATAAATGACATATCACTATCATTGATTTTCACAATTAGTTGATTGAAGTCACATTTTTATTGAGGTCGGTTATTTAGAGTCCACGGTAAAGGATTTACCGTGGAGTTTTTATGAAAGAAGTACAATTTCGAACGATAGACAAACTGTTTATTAAGATGTCGATCAACGACAAGTTTTGGGTCATTTTCTTAATCTTTTTTGCCGCTCTGGCAAGCCTAGCTGGACTGAACTACGTCAACAAAATGGAACACATTGACGTAACTGCAAAACAGCAGGTCGAGTATCAACTGCAAGGCATTTTATCAGCATCAGATTCCCCGGCATCTGTTCGCTCTGTTAGCCAGCAAACTCGCGCTCAACAAACCACTATTTCAAATAATGGTTCTGTGACTGCCACAGCACTCGCACAAGATGGCAACTACTACTCACTTACCGTTTCAACTAACGATATACAGAATCAAAAGCAGCAAGCACTGTACACTTTATTACTGAGCTTCTTGTGGTGTGTGCCTTTTGGTCTTTTCTGTTACTGGGTAGCGACTTTCCTAGGCGGCGCACTTTGGGTTCTTTATTCAACGACTCAAAAGATTGGTGATGGTGACTTAACATCACGCCTTGGCTTCCACCCTGGCCGTGATGAGTTCGGCACGATTGGTTGTGCGCTTGACCGTTCAATGGACACGCTTAGTGAGTTAGTCAACAACGTAAACCACAGTGCAGCAACGCTAAGCGAAACATCGGCTTCTTTCGAAACTGAGATGAAGCGCAGCGAAACACAAATCATGAGCCAAAATGCCTCTCTAGACTCTGTAGCGACAGCAATGGATCAGATGACAGCTTCGGCAAATGAAGTCTCTAACATCTCTGCACGCTCAACTGAACAAACAGAACAAGACGCGCAGCAAATCAACGATAGCCACGCGAAGGTTCAACAGGCAATCTCGGAAATCACCACCCTTTCTTCTTTGATTGAGCAAACCTCATCTTCTGTTACTAGCTTGAATGTGAATACGAGCCAAATTAACGAGGTCATCACGACGATCAATGCTATTTCAGAGCAAACTAACTTACTTGCTTTAAATGCCGCGATTGAAGCCGCTCGTGCGGGCGAGCAAGGCCGAGGTTTCGCTGTTGTTGCTGATGAAGTAAGAACACTGGCAAGCCGCACTCAGTCGGCTACTGTAGAAATCCAAGCGATGATTGAACGCTTACAGCAAGAGAGCCAAAATATCGCGAAGATCACCGAACAGACGGTTGACCAAGCGCAAACCAGTAGCCAGTTGATTTCAAACATTGGTCACGACGTAAACTCGATTGCAGATTCAGCTCAAGCACTAATGGACATGAGTATCCAAATCGCAACATCAGCCGATGAGCAAAGTCACGTTGCCAATACGATTGCAGCAGAGCTTAACGATATTCGAAGCCAATCCGATGTGATTAAAGACGTGGCTCAGAATTCTTCAAATGGCGTATCTAGGCTAACAGAAGCGTCGGTTTCTCTATCTCAGACATTGGCACGCTACCGAACTTAAGAATCAACTGGTGAACTAGCGGCGTGAATTGAAAACAAACTAATGAGGACTCGTAATGGGTCCTTTCTTTTTGGCTTTTGTTTAATAACATTACAAGAACCATGGTCAATAACGATGACATTATCAATTACCATGAAGCAAGTCGCAAAGGAGAGATTAAGAAGTGTCAGAACTGTCTAATATTCGAGCTTAGGAGTAATCTAATTGAACGGGTCTTTTTTCGCTTACCCCCTTGCTGCAGGTGACACATAATGAATAAAACAGAAACACCAAACACCGACGACATTACATGCCCTTTATGCCAACACGACGAGTATCTGCTTTCAGAAAGTGGAGAAAAGTTTACTTGTGCATCTTGCGGTTTCCACACCAAACAATTTAGTAAGGTAGTCAGCCTTCAACTAAGCTCTACCCCACCAAAGCTGCAGAATTCGATATACCACCATTTGAGCAGTGCTTGCCATTAATCCAAACTGAAATTTCTTCTAAACTGTAGATATCCTGAGCCGCGAGTTCTGCTGAGTCGGCTTCGGGATCTACGATTGCTTCATCAATACTCGGGCGTAATCGAAACGATTGGATACCCGCGCGAACACCAGCCTCAATCCCTTTCAACGTATCATCCACGTAGATGCACTCATTTGGCAGAAAGCCCATGTTCATGGCCGTGTACATGATTAGATCAGGCTCTGGCTTCCAGCTGTTAGCATCAAAAGCTGAGAACACTTTGCCTTTGAAGTCGTCTAGCATGCCTGTCATCGCCAATGAAGATTCAACCCTAGATTTCGGTGCATTGGAAGCAATACAAAACTCGATGTCTTGTTGTTTGAGAAATTCAATAAGTTCGATAGCGCCATCCATCGGTTTTAAATGACGCTGGAACAGTGCTTGTAATTCATTGCGATATAACGGCTCAAGTGTATCAATCGAGATAGATAACCCAAGACGTTCTTGTGTATCCATTAAGATGTCGGCTAGCTTCCCGCCTTGAAAGTGCGCATAGCAGTCGTTGACGTTTAGCTCCGATCCAAAGCCAGTGAAAACGTTCACCAAAGCTTGGCAGCACAGCTTTTCACTATCGATAAGTGTTCCGTCACAATCGAAAATCACACATTTAGTCTGTTCTAACCGCATAGGTACCTCACTCAGATTGAATCCAAGTTTTATCCTATAGTGTTCTTTCAATGCGCGAGATGATTGAGGTAACAGTTTGCAGATACAGGCTTATTTCTCTTCGCGAAATATGGAGTTGATCACTTTATCGCTCAGCATAAGCAACAGTTTTCATTAAATTAACCCAGATTCTACGAAACCAAATACTGCGAGGTTTACATAAGCTACTCAATTTCAGGAGAAAATATAAATCACTACTTCCTAGCCGGATCGTGGTGAATCGATAAAAAAATGGCTTATAGGCTACTCAGATAAAGAAACGGTTAGCTAACAACCGACTCTTCTAATACCTTTGCTTCAATAGTAGGTGCAGACGCATATTCTATAGTTCCAGTATCGGGATACGAATCTCGGATAGCGACAAACTCGGGTAAGTGTTTCAGTAGCAATTTAGTTAGCTGAGGATCAAACTGGTAGCCACACTCTCGCTCGAACAAATCGACCACCATCTCTAATGGCCACGGCTCTTTGTAGCAACGTGCACTAAGCAGTGCATCAAATACATCGGCTACGGCAGTGATACGAGCAAACAGGTGTATTTCATCTCCCACTTTGCCATTAGGGTATCCAGCACCATCCCAACGCTCGTGATGTTCGTTAGCAATGATTGCCGCGAGGTTGGTAATATCACCCGCTCCGCTCTTTAGTAAGTTATAGCCAGCCGTAGTATGAAGCTTCATCACCTCCCACTCTTGGTCGGTTAATTTCCCAGGTTTATCCAAGATTGATTCAGGGACTGAAATCTTACCCACATCGTGCATTGGGCTGATGATCTCAATCATCTCGACCTCGCGATGGCTCAAGCCACGATACTTAGCAAGCAGTGCAGACAACTTGGCTACACGCTTAACGTGATTACCAGTTTCGCCAGAGCGGGTTTCAATTGCCTCTCCGAGAACATGAATCATATCCTTTTGGATATTCAAGGTCTGTTTCTGAAGCTTTAAGATTCGTTTGTTCTTATTCGCCAACTCTTTCTTTTGGCGCAGAGTGACAAATTGCATCAAGATGATCAGGCTCAAACCCGCAATCACCATCGACAGCCCCAATAACAACTGGAAGTTTTTGCGAATAAAGGATGAAGGCTCGTTAATGAAAACCGCTTCGTCAGGTAACGCGTTTCCACTAATCCCGTATCTCTTCATTGCAGGGTAATTGAATACAAAACGTTTGTTGTCTCCGGGAGTTAACGGTGTAGTAAAACCAAGTGGAAGGTATTTATCCAACGCATCGACGGCCTGTTCACCCATGCTTTGTGAGTGATTAACGTAACCACCGAGTACATCACCCGAAATATAGAACTGCCATAAAGCAAACACCGGAGCAGCACTCGCTTTTGACAACGTATCCGCAATCTCTTGGTAAGTGTGATAAACCCCTTGCTTTAATTCGGTGTTGTAATGACTGAGCAATACCGCATCGTCCGCAGAGATCCCTTCCAAAAATTGGCTCGTATGCTCCAGCGACAAGTCGCGAATTTCTACGAGATTGATATTTGAAAATTCAGCCATCATTTTGTTCATTTCTTTATGAATCAATTCAGACGTGACACTGTAATCATTTACAAAATAGAGATTCTTTAGATTAGGTCTTAATTTGGAGATCAGCTTAATATTAACGTCTATCTGATCGTTCTCGTAAAGCACAGTTGCTCTGTCAGACACCGCGTACATGTCGGTGCTGAAATCATTGATGCCGGCTGCAACGACAGGTGTGGAGCGATCAATCAAATTAGGCAGAGATTCAAGAAAATTGGCTGCGTTATCGTCCGTCGCAATTACGCCATCAAATTTATAACCTGCATACTTCGCACGTAAGTAGTTCGCGAGAGAGTCGTAATACTCTGGGCTGTGGACACGCTTTGAATCCAAATACTCTATTGAGAGTTTAGCTTCGGTTTGAGACTGGCTGAACGCACTGTCTATCCCTTTTTGGAAGTCAGCAGTCCATTGATAAGAAGGTTCGTATGAGTGTAAAACTAGGATGCGTTTAATATCCCAGTCGTTAGCAAAACTGAGTGAAGAATAAGCGCTAACACATAATACAGCGATTGATATCAATAGCTTGTACATACAATACCCTTTAAATAAGACGGGGTATTGTACTTAGATTAACGCTTTGTCAAAGAATCTTTAGTTCTCGATCCATACTTTATCGCAAGAAGCATGATCTTGTGCCCAAAAATCGTGTAACTGCTTAGCAAAGTTGTTGATACTTTGACCATTTTCAGAAACGACATCCGAGATCAATAGGGAACCATCCGCTTCTGTGACGATAGCGCTCGCCACAACTTCACCGTTTTGAGTACCAATATATAATACATGATCGTCAGAAAGCATAATTTGGCTCAAGAACTCAAGCATGTGTGCCCTTTCGATTTCATCTTGGTAAACGCTTGCTTGGTTGAGTGAAAATAGCACGGTCAATTTATGGAAATCGACTTTATGCAGTTCATCAATTTGGGAAGGAGTTTGATCTTGTGCTAGGAGTTGGTATGTCTTGGATGGAAGTTTGCTTTGATAAAGTTCACGGCCGAGGAGGCTCTCTTTTGCGGGGTAAGCAATATCGAGCTGACTAAATAGCCATTGGTTTTTCTTGTGTGCAATTTCAGGTATTTCGTTATTCATTCTTTTAGTACCTACGGTTAGTATCCCCAAATATCGCAGTTATTTGGAAGACATACGGTCGGCTGAGGTGCCGAGCTACAAGCAGAGAGCATACAGAGCATGACCAAGGCCAACAAGTACTTTAAATGCTTCATATTTTTCATTATCCAACAACATCCTTTAAGAACTTAACGAAAAGCTCTACACTCGTATCCAAGCTTTCAATATCCTTATAGTAAACAGAACTATATAAATAAAAAGGACTTCTTATGAAAAAAGCCTTAATAGCAGCAGGTATCGTGACAATGTTAGCTGGCTGTTCGGACAACGAGGTTGGCGACGTCTCACTGGGTTTCTTCACAATGAAGGATATCAAGATGTCTTCATTAGATGACGATAAGATCGCGGGTGTTACCTGTCATATCGCATCAATCGAAGCAAACCTTAGCCTTTCTGATCCAAGTGATAGCTCTATATCTTGTCGTCAAACAGGTGAAATTACACCAGAAATGATTGCTCAAATAGACAAGAGTAAGTCTGGCGAAGTGGTATTCAAGCAATCGAAAAGTATCTTCTTTAAAACAATGAAGGTTCGTCGCATCTACGATGCAGAGAATCAGTCGCTGCTTTACTTGTCTTACACCACCAAAGAAACAGAAGGTAGCTTCAAACACAGCCTTTCAACTGTTCCACTATGGGGTACAGAGGCTTACGTTGATCCAGCGACGTTAGTACAGCCAACCGAGTAGTTTCAAACATATAGTTAGTTGAATCACCTGTACAGACATTGTGCAGGTGATTCAAAATGTAATAAAAATGAAAGAAACAGAAACAAAATGTGATATCATGCGGCAAAATTTTTTCACTGTATTTTTCATATGAAGTTTCCTGGACAGCGTAAATCTAAGCACTACTTTCCAACTCACGCACGTGATCCGTTGGTCAACCAAATTCAACAAACGCCTAAGCTTCACCGCGCAACGATTGTGGGTGTTGGCCAAACGATTGTTGATATCGAAGCCCGTGTTGACAACGAGTTCCTAGAAAAATACGAGCTGAGTAAAGGTCACTCACTGGTATTGGAAGAAAGTAAAGCAGATGCGCTGTATGAAGAGTTAGTTGAGCGCGGTTTGATCACGCATCAATATCCTGGCGATACTATCGGCAACACACTGCACAACTATTCCGTACTTGCGGACAGCAAATCTGTCCTGCTTGGCGTAATGTCTAAGAAGATTGAAGTTGGCTCATTTGGTTATCGTTACCTTTGCCGCACTTCTTCTCGTATGAATCTAAACCACCTTCAAACTGTTGATGGTCCAATTGGTCGTTGTTACACGCTGATTTCTGAAGATGGCGAACGTACGTTTGCAATCAACGAAGGCCACATGAACCAACTTCTTCCAGAAAGCATTCCTGAAAAAGTCTTCGAGAAAGCTTCTGCATTGGTTGTGTCGTCATACCTAATGCGTGGCAAACCTGAAGATCCGATGCCAAAAGCGGTACAAAAAGCGATTGAATACGCGAAAGCGCACAATGTGCCTGTTGTACTAACACTTGGTACTAAGTATGTGATCGAAGGCAACGCTGAATGGTGGCAAGAATACCTGAAAGAAAACGTAACCATCGTCGCGATGAACGAAGATGAAGGTGAAGCGCTAACGGGTGAAAAAGATCCTCTATTGGCTGCTAACAAGGCACTTGAGTGGGTTGACCTAGTTCTATGTACTGCAGGTCCTATTGGTCTATACATGGCAGGTTACACTGACGAACCAGCGAAACGCGAAACCACACTGCCATTGTTACCGGGTAACATCCCTGAGTTCAATAAATACGAATTCAGCCGTGCGATGCGTAAGCAAGACTGTAAAGACCCAGTAAAAGTGTACTCTCACATTGGCCCTTACCTAGGTGGCCCACTTGAGATTAAGAATACCAATGGCGCTGGCGATGGTGCACTTTCAGCACTACTTCACGACATGGCAGCAAATAGCTACCACCACGTGAATGTACCAAACTCAGAGAAACACGAGCACACTTGTCTAACTTACTCTTCACTGTCTCAAATTTGTAAGTACGCAAACCGTGTAAGCTACGAAGTGTTGACTCAGCACTCTCCTCGCCTTTCTCGTGCATTACCTGAACGCGAAGATAGCTTAGAAGAAACATACTGGGAACGTTAATCGACCATATTAGGCAGTTACCTCTTAAAGGTTAACGCCAAGTGAGATTACCCATTCCTTGAAGGGCTGCTATATGCAGCCCTTTTTGTATTCAACACCAATATAACGGCAGCTGAAGTTAATCATATCGAATATTTTGCTCGTTTAAGATTTGATCTCGCGCAATGACTCTTTAGATCTGTTATCTTCCAGCACATAATTCGTGTGGTTTGCCTTTACTTGGCAAATTTATACAGTACTATCGCCACGCAAACGTTTACGTACCACCTTTCGGTTCTGATATAAGGATCAAATATGCTGTCTGATATTGATATTTGTCGCTCTACTCCCCTTAAAAACATCAGTGAGGTTGCCAAGCAAGCTGGCCTGCACCACAACGAACATCAGCCATTAGGGCAATTCAAATCTAAAGTGTCTCTCACATCACTTGAACGCCTCGCCAACCAACAAGATGGTAAGTTAGTCGTAGTCACGGCGATCACACCGACACCTCTTGGTGAAGGCAAAACCGTCACTACTATCGGATTAGCACAAGGCCTCGCAAAGATTAACCAATCTGCAATGGCCTGCATTCGTCAGCCTTCAATGGGCCCGGTATTTGGTGTAAAAGGCGGCGCAGCGGGCGGTGGTTACTCTCAAGTTGCCCCTATGGAACAATTAAACCTGCATCTCACGGGCGATATTCATGCTGTTACGGCCGCTCACAACCTCGCCTCCGCCGCCATTGATGCACGTTTGTATCATGAACAGCGTGAAGGGTTAGACGCCTTTGAAACGCGCTCAGGCTTAAAAGCATTGAATATCGACCCAAGCAGAATCGTTTGGCGACGTGTACTTGACCATAATGATCGCGCATTACGCATGATCACGGTTGGCAAGAACGAAGCAGACAAAACAATTAATGGCTTTGAGCGCGAAGATGGATTTGATATCTCAGCCGCTTCTGAGCTAATGGCCATTCTTGCTCTAGCTGATGACCTTCAAGATTTAAGAAAGCGTATCGGACGGGTGGTACTTGCTTACAACAATCAAGGCTTGCCGCTAACCGCAGATGACTTCAACGTTGCAGGCGCAATGACCGTGACCATGAAGGATTCTATTGAACCAACATTGATGCAAACCCTTGAAGGCGTTCCTACCCTAATTCACGCCGGGCCTTTCGCGAACATCGCACATGGTAACTCTTCAATTATTGCCGATAAAATAGCGTTAAAGCTGAGTGACTTTGTGGTAACTGAAGGTGGTTTCGGCTCAGACATGGGCTTTGAGAAAGCGTGCAACATAAAAGCGAAAGCGTCGAACAAGAAGCCCGATTGCGCTGTGGTTGTCGCAACCTTACGTGGATTAAAGGCTAACTCTGGTTTATACGATTTGAGACCGGGCACTCCGTTACCTGATTCAATCTTTAATGATGACCAAGACGCGCTTGTTGCAGGGTTTGAGAACCTAAAATGGCACATCACTAACGTTAAGCAATACCAAGTGCCTACAGTTGTTGCGATTAACCGATTCCCACAAGACTCAGCTCAAGAGCTCGATGCTTTGAAACAGATGATCACCGACTTCGATCCAAGCGTTAGCGTTGAAGTAAGCGAAGCATTTGGTCAAGGTGGCGAAGGGGCGACTCAACTGGCTCACGCCGTGGTAAAAGCTTGCCAAAAACAGAGTGGATTTAAGCCTTTGTATCACTCAGAGCAAAGCCTAGAAGAAAAGCTGATGGCAGTCGCTGAAGTTGGCTATGGCGCAGCAAGTATTACGCTATCTCCACTGGCTAAAAAACAACTGGCCGAACTCAAACTGCATGGCTATAACGACCTATCGGTTTGTTTAGCAAAAACACCATTATCGATCTCGACAGAAGCACACGTAAAAGGTGCACCAATCCAATTTGACGTGCCCGTTAGAGAACTAAAATTGTGTGCTGGTGCTGGTTTTATTTACGCGTTGTGCGGCAATGTGATGACCATGCCAGGCTTGCCTGACAAACCGGCGTTCATGTCGTTAGATATTGATAGTAATGGAAATATCGTAGGCCTAAGCTAGCTGTCCTTAGTTAGATAAGCGGCAATTAATCGCAATTAATTTGGCTAATATTTCGGAACATCGTTATATATTGAGCAATCAATTACTAACAAAGTGATTGCTCAACAATCAAGCTTAAGTGCAATAAGTTGCACTTAAATCGTAGTTATATGCGAATCTTGTCTTAACTTCTGGGTCAAGATCACATTAAAAACCCTATAAAATATATAGTATTGCGCTGATTCTTTGAGGACAGTGATGAATACAAGTATAAAAAAACTAGTCAGCCAATTTCTATGTACCATCTTTGCCCTAGGACTAGTCCCTGCCCTCTACATCAATTCTGAACTTGACAGAATTGATGCTCAGCACACTCTAAATATTAAGCAGTCTAGCCAAAATCAAATCGAATACAGCTTTCATGAACTCGCTGTTATTGTTGAGCAAATCTCTAACTCTATTCCTTCAATCGCCGACTCTCAAACACTACTCCGAGCGATTCGAGAACCTTCTATTATCCATAAAGAAACCCTGCAAGATCTTTGGGTGATGTTAGCTCGTGGCCAAAAATACTATTCCCAGCTTCGTTACCTCGATCTAGCTGGCAACGAAGTGTTTCGCGTTAATTATAAAGACAATCAAGCAATCGTGGTTCCAGATAGTGAACTGCAGAACAAGTCTTCGCGTGATTACTATGAGGTACTACAGCAATTAAAGATTGGTGAGATTAGCTCTCGCGGTATTGATCTTGAAGTCGAAAACGGAGAGATCGTTCGCCCTTTGATTCCAGCGCTACGCATTATGACGCCAGTCGCTGAAAACAACCGCATTATTGGTTACTTCATCGCAAACCTGAACATGCTTGAGATTTATAAGCGCCTTCACTATCAAATTGGTGCATCTTCTGCTGTTCCTATTATTCTCAACAAAACCGGACACATAATCATGGGGCCGGATCCTACGGAATCTTTCGGACATGTAATTGAATCACGTTCAGAGCAGACTTACGCAAAGTTATACCCTGAGCTTTGGACTGCGATTCAAGACAAGACATCTTCGAGCTATTTCGATGGTGAGAACTGGTATTTTCATTCCGACATCAGCCCTAAAATCAAACAGTTTGAAGGCCCTATTTACATGGTTCTTCACATTGAAAATCAGCAGTTCAGCAGTCAATACCGACAAGAAAAACAAGCGATCGTCGTTCAGATCATCACCTTGTCTTTCTTGATTTCGATGATCTCCGCTGGCTTCGTATTGTGGAACAGCAACCACAAGAAGAACAGTATCGAGAGCCAACTTGCTAAGGCCGCAATGAATGGCATGTCTGCCTTGGTGATTACCGACAGAAACAACCGAATCATCAAAGTAAACCAAGAGTTCACCCGTGTGAGTGGCTACGAGTTAGAAGACGTAAAAGGCCGCCAACCGTCCATGTTTGCCTCTGGTCGCTACAACGAAGAGTTCTACATCAAGATGTGGAGCATCATCAAAGAGAAAGGCATGTGGGAAGGCGAAGTGGTTAATCGTCGTAAAGACGGGTCTTTGATCACGGAAATATTGCGAATCCAAACCATTAAAGACTCGAAAGACGTGATTCAGTTTTATGTCGCTTCATTTGTGGATATAAGTAAACACAAAGAGCTAGAAAACAAACTGAGAAACCTGAGTGAAAAAGATGCCTTAGCTGGGTGTTGGAACCGCCGTAAATTCGATCTTGAGCTGCGAGATGAGTGCTCTCGTGTTAATCGTTACCCTACTCGCGAACAGTCTTGTTTAGCGATTTTGGACATAGACCACTTCAAACGCATCAACGACAGATTTGGTCACGATTATGGAGATCGCGTCATTCAAACCGTTGCTCAAGTATTACAACGAGAGTGTCGAGAAACTGATTTTGTGGCTCGTATTGGTGGCGAAGAGTTTGGCGTTATTCTGCCTCATACCACAACAGAAGAAGCTGAGTATGTACTTAACAGATTGAGAATCGCAGTCAGTATTGAGCTCGATAACGTGGTGACGGTCAGTGGTGGAATTACCAACCTGACCAACGACCCTGCTCTTAACTACAAGTGCGCCGATTTAGCACTTTATGAAGCCAAAGCAGCAGGTCGAAACAGTGTGTGCCTGTTCCTAGACAGCGAAATGAGCGAAATCGCCTAACAGAAAATCAGTATTGTTCCGCTAGGCTATTAGTTTGGCGGTTTAACAACCCAATCCTTGCAATCAGCTTGGTGCAGGATAGAACTCTAGTTTGTTCCCCTCTACCACTAGAATACAATCCATGTTCGCAGCATGAGCAGCCTGCTTACCTAGGTTCGTATCTTCAAACACAACACACTGCTTTGGCTGCAAACCCATACCAAAACACGCATCTAAGAAAGTATCCGGATTTGGTTTGTGATTCTTAACGTCTGTTGCTGTCACGAGAATATCGAGCTTACTCAAGATCTCTGTCTTATCCAGTAACTGTTCGGCACTTTTACGTTGACTGCCCGTTCCGACTGCAATCTTCTTGTTACCCAGATGCTCTAACAACAGAGAGTGAGTACAAGGGATAACGTCTCCTTTGTCTTCGATAGCCGCAAACGACGCCATTTTAAACGTAGAAACCGCTTGTGGGTCGAGCGATAAACCGTATTTGCTGTTCACCTCACCGGCTATCTTATAACTCGGCATGCCACCTAAGCTATGCAGCCAAGACGCTTCAAAATGAAAGCCAAACTCTTCAGCCGTTCGCTCCCACGCCTTTACATGTGCAGGCATTGTATCGATCAACGTACCGTCCATATCAAAGATTAATCCTTCATATGCCGTTAAATCTATTTTCATCACTACTACCACTCTTAAATAAAGTTACTGATACCATAACCAATATTCAGTATCATGGCGCCATATTACCGTTCAAAATGGATGTTTATGTTACAAATATCTAACTCTGTTTCGATTCAAGACTGGGAACTCCAGTTAACAGCGATCAGAGCACAAGGAGCCGGCGGTCAGAACGTCAATAAAGTATCGAGCGCGATACATTTACGTTTTGATATCAAGCACTCTACCCTACCTGACTTCTATAAAGAAAAGCTCCTCGCACACAAAGATAGCCGCATCACCAAAGACGGTGTGATTATCATTAAAGCGCAACAGTATAGAACTCAGGAACAAAACCGAGATGATGCTTTAGTGCGCTTGAAAGAATTGATCTTGGAAGCGACAAAGGTTCAAAAAGTAAGACGAGCAACTAAGCCGACGCGTGGCTCTCAGAAAAGACGTTTAGAAAGCAAAAAACAAAGAAGCACCACCAAACAGCTGCGTGGAAGAGTGAGCTGATGGCTTCATGCCCTCAGAGAACACATTACCCTAGAAGTATCTGTCAATTTGACTAACGAATCGATCTATTACGCTGTTTATTTGAAAGAAAGACTACTGCTTCTTTTTGACCGACAAAATCAGCTTGATCAACAACAGGCGCTCTTCGCTGGTCAGCAGACGACTGACCGCAGCTACATCTTCCGCTGTTACTTGTGATGCGCCAACAATATCAAGCACCACATCCAAATCCGTTACTTTTAAGGTTCTAGTGATTGAACGATACTGAGACATCTTGATGTCCGCCTCTCCGCGTTCAATCCTTTGATAGGTTTTTAAGCTCATTCCTGCACTCGAGGCTAACTTTTCTTGAGACAAGTTGGCTTGTTTCCTACGCTCAATCAGCGCCAATATTATGGGTTCTTGTGACATAAGCTCATCCTCAAAAGACAGTTATGTCCTAAATTCAGCAAGAAGCAGACCATATTGACTTGTGATGGTTTACATAAGCCATCAAAGGCATATTATTCGCTTGATAAAACCGTTACGTTTCATAAACCTTCACACTGATATCAGTTGTGAACGTACAGGCTAGGTAACTTGAGTATTCAAGTGTTGGGAAATAATAAAAATTGCATATTGCGAATAAGAAAGACGTCAAATTGGAAATTGCGAATCGTTATAAATTGGCATTTCCTTGCATTAAGCACGCATTAGAAACGGACAATGCCCGCCCAGAAATTATTGCAGTGCAGCATAGGCTACTCACTTACAAAGAAGTGCTGCTGCACGGAAGTATGTTGGAAGAGAAAGAATTGAAGCAGGCCTTTTCTGCTCTGAACCAAAATGAAAAAGGTGTCGCACAAGGCGGTATTCAAAGCATCAACGACGCAGTTAAAGAGATGGATGTGATTGTCGAAAGGTACAGTAGAAAAGCGTCTACTGAATTCTGTGCCTAATCCTCTGAACGGCTTAAACAAACAAAACAAAAACGGCCAGTCATAGTTGAATGACTGGCCGTTTGTTTAGCTAACATGAAGACGTGGGTATCTAACAAGACATCGCTCTTCTAAACCTACCGAGTAACATCAACGCGCCTAGTAAGCCAAATGACACACTGCCTCCTGAGCCAGATGAGCTTCTACCAGCAGAAGCAGTACGTTTCGCGTCTGTTGAAACAAACTTAGCAGTTTCAGTTCCAGCCATAACACTGTCGATCCAATCTTTATAGTCATAGATTTCTGTGAATACAGAAGTTATGGTGGAGGTGCCACCACATGTACCTGGACCGAAGCTAGTTATTCCAACCTGCCTATAGTCAACACCATCTCTCCAGTAAACTGGACCACCTGAATCACCTTGGCATGTGCCATTGAATAGTCCGGTAGATGAGCTGTAGTTGCCGTTAAAGCAGATCTGGTTGTTAGTTAAAGCTGCTTCATTAATAAAATCGGCCGTTGCACAAGTCGCATTATCTACATAATTAAGATCTGCTTTTTGTAATAAGGTAGTGCCGTCAAATTCAGAACGTGTATCACCGTGACCCACAGCAGTAAACGTCTCTAAAGAACTACGATAGCCCTCAGAAGTTGGTCGCTTCACAATATCATTAACGGAATCTATGTTGAGCGCACTTTCAAGTTTTAAAATGGCTACGTCATTACGTAATAAATCGTTCAAGCTATTTGAGTAATTACTAGGATAAAACACCTCAGAGACTCGAACCTTTTCAATGCTTCCATTTGGAAATTGGGAAGAGTCTTCCAATTGAGGAACAACTACCGTGAAAAGTTGAGCATTCTCATCACCATAAATACAGTGTGCAGCAGTCAGTACATGATAGTTATCTAAAATTGTCGCACCACAGTAAGGGCCTGTTGAGTAAACACCGTCATAATCAATACGATCAATGAACAAGCTTGCCATCGAAGGAAATTCCGTGACTGAAGCGTCGCTACCATTCACAATATAGGGTGTTACACCCAAATCAGGAGTACTTTCGTCCGTGTTTTCCGTTGCCATAACACTTGATGTGTAAATTAATGGCGTTAAAAGCCCTAAAACGGCTTTACGAACCGGACTCATTGTATGGTTTACGTTCATAGTTAACTCCTTGTAACCCCTACTACTTATTTACAAAAATGATGAATCGTCACCATAACACGTCACAATCGTGATTATAGTAAGTATTTGTAACGATATCGCCACATATCTCATTTTATAAACGAATTTTAAGTAACCGTTGTTAGTGGGTAACGTTAAAAGCAATACGTTACCAAAGACATACGCTACCAAAATCAAAAAAGCCTACCGTTAGGCTTCCCAATAAAGAGAAGCAAACAATAGGCTTTCATTTAGCTTAGTGGTTTCTCTTAAAAGAGATTAGCCACGATAGTAACGCTGAGGTACGAATGGCATTTTTTCTACTGTCATTGGTAGCTTCTTGCCACGAACTTCAGCGAATACTTCAGTGCCAATAACCGCTAGGTCAGTACGAACGTAAGCCATAGAAACAGGCTTGCCCGCGTTAGGACCCGCAGTACCACTTGTTACAACGCCAATCTTGTTGTCTTCAGCATCGAACAGCTCAGCGCCTTCACGTACTGGTGCTTTAGTCTGACCAACAAGACCAACACGCTTGCGTTGAACGTCTTTAGTCGCGATTTGCTCAAGGATGATATCAGCGCCAGGGAAACCGCCTGCACGTTCACCGTCAGTACGACGCACTTTTTGGATACCCCATAAAAGGCTAGCTTCTACCGGCGTTGTTGTTGTATCTAGATCGTGACCGTACAGACATAGACCACACTCAAGACGAAGTGAGTCACGAGCACCAAGGCCAATCCACTCTACTTCTGCTTCTGATGTTAGTTTACGAGCAAGTGCTTCAGCGTGATCGTTCGGTACTGAGATTTCGTAGCCATCTTCACCGGTATAACCACTGCGGCTTACGATGCACTCTACGCCTTCGATATCGACTTTTTGAACATCCATGAACAGCATGTCTGCAACGCTTGGTTGGAAACGAGCCAGAACTTCAGACGCTTTCGGACCTTGAAGTGCTAATAGAGCGCGGTCATCAATCACTTCCATTTTTACGTCTGCAGGAAGGTGAGCCGTTAGGTGGTCGATATCTTGTGTTTTACACGCCGCGTTCACAACAACAAATAGGTGATCGCCAAGGTTAGCAACCATAAGATCATCCATGATGCCGCCCTGTTCATTAGTAAAGAAGGCGTAGCGCTGCTTACCAGAAGGCAGGTCGATAATATCTACTGGAACCAGAGATTCTAAAACAGCGGCTGCATTTTCACCGTGTAGACGCAGTTGCCCCATGTGAGAAACATCAAAAAGACCAGCAGCGTCACGAGTGTGTAAGTGCTCTTTCTTTACACCTAGTGAATACTGAACTGGCATGTCGTAGCCAGCAAAAGGAACCATTTTTGCGCCGACTTCAACGTGAAGTGCATGCAGAGGTGTTTTTAGTAGGTCTTGATTAGCGTGTTCTTGAGTCATTTTATTCTCCATGAAGCGTTGCAGGCTTTCCAAATCGAATCTGCCGCTTATATCTCTATTTAGAGTCGCCTCTAACGATATGGGTTAACGTTAGAAACAGTAGATAGTAAAAAGTGATGTCTTCTATATAGGCTTTTATTACTAGCGATATAAAAAGAGGCTTCTGTATAAAAGCTATACGACTCACTTTCTAAGAATTCACTTCAGTAAACTTCAATCAACATGAGTAAACTGTGTTCACTATAGTAAACAAGCCTGAGTCAGTTTTACACCCTTAACAAGATTAAAACAGCTCAAAATGTGATATTTAACAATTTAAAAACAACTTTCAGTCGCATACAAAAACGCGATATTGATGCTTTTCACACCAACATCGCGTCTTTTGGCAAACGTTAGAAACAAAAGCAAACGTTTGCATTCACTATAAGAAATTCTAACTTTGTTAACTTATTTTGCAGTCACCCACAAAATCAGTGCATCTTCTGTACTAGTAGAAATCAACATATGCCCCATGTTGGCGTCGTAATACATGCTGTCACCTTCGCTCATGGGTACCGGCTCATAGAATTCTGAGTAGAACATCACATCACCAGAGATCACCATCAAGAACTCCTCACCATCGTGGCGAACCCAATCGTTATACTCTTCAAAGGTGCGTGCTCTCACTCGGCTCTTGAACGGCATCATCTTCTTATTCGAAAGTTCTGTCGCGAGCAGTTCATGCTCGTAAGTCGGAGTTGGGTGAGGTTTGCCCTGACCTGCTTTAGTTAAGTCACGACGTCCTGTAGCAACCTTTTTTCTTGGTGGCTCAAAGAGTTGCGGCATATCAATTTGCAAGCCCATAGCCAATTTCTGCATCGCTTGGAACGTCGGTGAGATTTGTTCGTTCTCGATTTTACTCAGCGTAGAGCGCGCCAAACCAGTACGTTGGCTCGCCTCTTCTAACGTAATGCCCAGCTTGCTGCGGATATCTTTAATACGCTGGCCGAGCCTAAGTGGTTCGATATTCTGATCTAACGTCTCTTTCGCCAACGTTAAAGATGGGTACTCATCATAAATGTCTTCTGACATAGGTCCCTCATTCATTTCTTACTTCCTGTCTATTGATTTCATTGTTGCATGAAGCGCTTTGTTGATTAAAGAGCACACAGGGAAATAAAGCGTGCTCCCTGTAGCAAAACGAGAAAATCTGTTTCCTATTGGAAATTTTTGTTGAAAATTGATTTTATCGGAGCTATGTTATCGACTTGTTAGATGAAGAGATGCTACTTCAGCTTGCAGCAAGTGATAGATTTAACATTTGTAAGAGCTGTTTTTTACCCGAAATTTTTGGGAACCAATTCGTGCTGCATTGACCCTACAACGATCGCTTTGACGCTATGGTCGTATAAATAAGAAGCAACGCACTATTTATACACCTATATAACGCAAACGATACCGATGCAGAAATCAACGTAAGACCTAATGGACTATAAAAACAATCACCATTAGCTTAATGAAAGGTCTCGACAATGAACGCTTATCAAAACCATAGCTTAGACAGTTTTTTCTCTACGAACCTATCTGCGACTGACGACGCAGTATTTGCTGGAATCCAAGCAGAGAACACTCGTCAAAACGAACAAATCGAACTTATTGCTTCTGAGAACATCGTTTCTAAAGCAGTAATGCAAGCTCAAGGCACTTGCCTTACCAACAAATACGCAGAAGGCTACCCAGGTCGTCGTTACTACGGTGGTTGTGAGCACGTAGATACAGTAGAAGCTATTGCGATTGAACGTGCTAAACAGCTATTCAAGTGTGAATACGCGAACGTACAACCTCACTCAGGTGCTCAAGCGAACGGCGCAGTTAAACTTGCCCTACTTCAACCTGGCGACACTATCCTAGGTATGTCTCTTGACGCTGGTGGTCACCTTACGCACGGTGCACGCCCTGCGCTTTCAGGCAAATGGTTCAACGCAGTTCAATACGGCGTAGACCGCGACACTCTTGAAATCGATTACGAAGCGGTACGCGCTCTCGCTATCGAATGCCAACCTAAAATGATTATTGCAGGTGGTAGTGCTATCCCACGCGTTATCGACTTCGCTAAATTCCGCGAAATCGCTGACGAAGTTGGCGCTATCCTTATGGTAGATATGGCACACATCGCGGGTCTTATCGCGACAGGTGCTCACCCTAGCCCACTACCACACGCACACGTTGTTACAACAACAACGCACAAAACACTTCGTGGCCCACGCGGCGGTATGATTCTGACGAACCACGAAGACATCAACAAAAAGATCAACTCTGCAGTGTTCCCTGGCCTACAAGGCGGCCCACTCATGCACGTTATCGCGGCTAAAGCAGTGGCGTTTGGCGAAGCACTTGGCCCAGAATTTAATACTTATATTGATTCAGTGATCGACAACGCAAAAGTTCTTGCTGAAGTGTTGCAAACTCGCGGTTGTGACATTGTGACTGGCGGAACAGACACGCACCTAATGCTGGTTGACCTTCGTCCTAAGGGCTTGAAAGGTAACGTAACTGAAGAGGCATTAGAGCGTGCAGGGATCACATGTAACAAAAATGGTATACCATTCGATTCAGAGAAGCCTATGATTACCTCTGGCATTCGTTTAGGTACGCCAGCTGGAACCAGTCGTGGTTTTGGCACTGAAGAATTCAAACTTATCGGTGAATGGATCGGCGATGTACTTGATGGCTTAGTTGAAAGCCCTGAAGGCAACGCTGAAGTTGAGCAACGTGTTCGCAAGCAAGTTAAAGAGCTTTGCAAGCGCTTCCCTCTTTACCGTTAGACCGTTTTTAAGATTTAAATTAAAACCTCATAAATTTTTGGAGAATAAGCAATGGACAATACACTAAAGTTTGCAGACAGCCACGAGTGGGTAAAAGACAACGGTGACGGTACTGTAACTATCGGTATTTCTGAGCACGCTCAAGAGATGCTAGGTGACGTTGTGTTTGTTGACCTGCCTGACACTGACGACGAAATCGAAGCTGGCGAAAGCTTCTCTCTAGTTGAGTCAGTGAAAGCTGCTTCTGATATCTACGCACCAATCTCTGGCGAAATCGTAGAAATCAACGAAGAATTAGAAGATAGCCCAGAGCTAATCAACGAAGAACCTTATGAAGGTGGCTGGATTGTTAAAGTGAAGATGTCTGATGCGTCTGAACTAGACAACCTTAAAGATGCGGAAGAATACCTAAGCTCTATCGAAGAAGACTAATAGGTAACCTCATTACGATAAAGCTGCTCTTTTGAGCAGCTTAATTTTAGGGGCTAGCTCACGGCTCCAGAGAGAAAGTAGAACATATCATGACTGAATTACTTCAAAGCCAATTACTGAAAGACCTGGGTACTCAAAACGAGTTTGTTGCTCGTCATAACGGCCCTAATAAAGCAGACCAGCAAAAAATGCTTGAAGCGATCAACGCGACTAGCCTAGACGCACTGATCGACGAAACGGTTCCTGCACAAATCCGTCTTGAAAAACCAATGACACTTGCTGCGCCACTAAGCGAAATGGACATGCTGGCCTCTCTTAAAGAGATCGCTAACCTAAACCAAGTGAAACGTACTTTCATTGGCCAAGGCTACTACAACACATTCACTCCAAACGTTATTCTACGTAACGTTTTAGAGAACCCAGGCTGGTACACAGCTTACACACCATACCAACCAGAGATCTCTCAAGGTCGTCTTGAAGCTCTACTAAATTACCAACAAATGGTAATGGACCTTACAGGTATGGAAATCGCGAACGCGTCTCTTCTTGACGAAGCGACAGCGGCTGGCGAAGCAATGACACTGTGTAAGCGTGCTGGTAAAAGCAAGAGCAAAGTATTCTTCGTTGCTGACGATGTTCACCCTCAAACACTAGAAGTTGTTAAAACTCGTGCTGAGTACATCGGTTTTGAAGTAATGGTTGGCGCTCTTGAAACACTTCCAGAGCAAGACGTATTTGGTGCATTAGTTCAATACCCTGGTACAACGGGCGAAGTTCGTGACCTAACAGACATCATAGCGAAAGCTCAAGCAAACAAAACTCTAGTAACCGTTGCTACTGACCTACTCGCATCTGCTCTACTTAAGCCTGCTGGCGAAATGGGCGCAGACGTAGTAATCGGTTCAGCACAACGTTTCGGCGTTCCTATGGGGTACGGCGGTCCACACGCTGCATTCATGGGTACTCGTGAAAAGCATAAGCGTACAATGCCAGGTCGTGTAATCGGTGTTTCAATCGATACTCACGGTAACCAAGCACTACGTATGGCAATGCAAACTCGTGAGCAACACATCCGCCGCGAGAAAGCGACATCGAACATCTGTACAGCTCAAGCACTTCTAGCAAACATGGCGTCTTTCTACGCGGTTTACCACGGTGCAGAAGGCCTACGTACTATCGCTCGTCGTACACACCACATGGCAGCTATCCTAGCGGCTGGCCTGACTAAAGAGGGTTACGAGCTAACAAACAACAGCTTCTTCGATACCATCACAATCAACTCTGAAGAGAAGACAGATGCACTGTACGCGAAAGCACAAGCAGCAGACATCAACTTGCGCCTTCTTAAAGGTAAGATCGGTATCAGCTTAGATGAAACAACCACAGTCGACGACGTGAATGCCCTATTCGCTATCTTCGACGTAAAAGAAGACGTTCAAGCGCTATCTTCTGACATTGCATCAAATGAGTTTGCGGCAATTCCAGAAAACTGTCGTCGTGAATCAGAGTTCCTAACTCACCCAGTGTTCAACACGCACCACAGCGAAACGCAAATGATGCGTTACCTAAAACAGCTTGAGAACAAAGACTTCTCACTAACGCACGGCATGATCCCACTGGGCAGCTGTACGATGAAGCTGAACGCTGCTGCTGAGATGATTCCAGTAACATGGCCTGAGTTTGGTTCAATTCACCCATTCGCACCTCTAGAGCAAGCGGCGGGTTACACAGCACTAGCAAAAGATCTTAAAGAGAAGCTATGTGAAATCACCGGTTACGACGATTTCTCACTACAGCCTAACTCTGGAGCATCTGGCGAATACGCAGGTCTAATCGCGATTCAACGCTACCACGCAAGCCGCGGTGAAGGTCACCGTAACGTTTGTCTGATTCCAAGCTCGGCGCACGGTACTAACCCTGCAACAGCATCAATGGTTTCTATGAAGGTAGTGGTTGTTAAGTGTGATGAAGATGGCAACATCGACATGACAGACCTAGCAGCGAAAATCGAGAAGCACAAAGAAAACCTATCAAGCATCATGATCACTTACCCTTCTACGCACGGCGTATACGAAGAGCAAGTGAAAGAAGTGTGTGAACAAGTACACGCAGCGGGCGGTCAGGTTTATCTAGACGGCGCGAACATGAACGCTCAAGTAGGTCTAACTTCACCTGGCTTCATCGGTTCAGACGTATCTCACTTGAACCTACACAAAACATTCTGTATCCCACACGGTGGTGGCGGTCCAGGTATGGGTCCTATCGGTGTTAAATCTCACCTAGCACCTTTCCTACCAGGCCACATCGAAAATGGTGTACAAGGTTCTGACTACGCGGTATCAGCGGCAGATCTAGGTAGTGCTTCAATTCTACCTATCTCTTGGGCTTACATCGCAATGATGGGCGAACCTGGCCTAACAGATGCGACTAAAGTTGCGATTCTGAACGCGAACTACGTGATGGAAAAACTGCGTCCTCACTACCCTGTTCTTTACCGTGGTACTAATGGCCGCGTAGCGCACGAATGTATTATCGATATTCGTCCACTAAAAGAAGAAACAGGCATCAGCGAAGAAGATATTGCTAAGCGTCTAATGGACTTCGGTTTCCACGCGCCTACGATGTCTTTCCCAGTAGCTGGCACGCTAATGGTAGAGCCAACTGAATCAGAAGATTTAGAAGAGCTAGACCGTTTCTGTGAAGCGATGATCGCAATCCGTCACGAAATGGCAGCTGTGAAAGCGGGTGAATGGCCACTAGACAACAACCCTCTAGTGAACGCACCACACACACAAGTTGACCTAGCTGGCGCAGAATGGGATCGCCCTTACTCTCGTGAACTTGGTTGTTTCCCATCTAAAGCA
The DNA here is from genome assembly GCF_041471425.1 of Vibrio sp. 10N.261.52.C2. NCBI lineage: Bacteria > Pseudomonadati > Pseudomonadota > Gammaproteobacteria > Vibrionales > Vibrionaceae > Vibrio > Vibrio sp. 10N.261.52.C2. The sequence goes on from NZ_JBFROH010000040.1 coordinate 60,429, forward strand.
ACGAAGAACTCTAAGTACTGGCCTACTGTTAACCGTGTAGACAACGTATACGGCGACCGTAATCTAATCTGTTCTTGCCCAAGCATCGATAACTACGAAGACTAATTCGTAGCGTTGTCACATCACAATAAAGTTTGTGACTAGATTAATTAAGTCTGTGACCGCAATTAAGTTTGTGACGTAAACCATATAGAAAAGCGAACCGAATGGTTCGCTTTTTTCGTCGTTGTATCGGTCTCTTTGGCCACCGCGTTCAATTATGGACTAAAAGTACAAAAGGCTTGTACATCCGTTAGCTTGTCTCATGAGTCTTAGGTAAACGCCCCATGAACCTACAGGGCGATATTACTAATGTTTGAAGTTCCAAGGCAGGAGTGCATCGATATCGGGCTCTGCTTTTGCTAGCTCTTTCATGCACTTGACCATATAGTCATAGAGGATAAGGCCGTTGGCTTTTGCAGTCTCGACGATACTGTAAAGCATCGCGCTCGC
>NZ_JBFROH010000041.1:0-16498 GCF_041471425.1 Vibrio sp. 10N.261.52.C2
ACCTTAATCCTTATTTGTTAGATAAACCAACGGAAGACCCTGCAAGTCGACAGCAAGCTCTGTCTGAACTCAAAAAGTACAAGACAAGCCAGTTCAATAAAACAACGTATAACAAGGTATCTAAAATTGGTTTTCTAAAAGAGGCGTTAGCAGATACTTTTTCATCGCTATTTGGAAAGCTGGGTGTGGCTGAGACACTCATAACGAAGGTCGCGCCGGACATGGCGCATTATTGGAATGAAGATACCTATTTTGGCAGCGATGTCAGGCATAGGCTAATGGTTGAACTCAAGGAAGCGCTCGATAATCAGGATGATGTGATGATTGTGTCGCACAGTCTTGGGTCTATGATCAGTTATGACGTGTTGTGGAAGCTGTCTCATTACGGAGAGTATAGACACGACTATGGCGCGGACAAGAAGGTCAACTTATTGCTGACTCTTGGTTCACCATTAGGAGACGAAAACGTAAAAGATAGGCTAAAAGGGAGCCGTTTGAAAGATGAGAAGAAGTATCCTTTAAACATTCAGCAATGGATAAACATATCGGCAGAAGATGATTTTATCTCTCATGACAGCAAAATTAGAAATGACTTTAAGGATATGCTCAAACTGGATCTGATACCCGGCGGAATGAAAGATATCCATCCAGTTTATAACCTCAATATTCGCAACGGAAAAAGCAATCCGCATGCTTCCATCGGTTATCTCATCAACCCTAAATTCATCAAAGTGTTGGATGAATGGCTCTCTAGTTAATTTGGTTTACCATCGTAAATTTCTTCGCTGTTCGCTCGTTGATACTCAGATAAAACAAGGCCTCGCGTGTGCGAGGCCTTTTTGCGTTCTTACTAAAACTAAATATTAATCGAGCTTAACGAAAGCTTGGGATAATCGCCGGTATGCCCGGTAGAAGGCCAACCAACGCCATTACGCCACTTAGCACAATAAACATAGTGCCAGGCAACACCCAGCGGCTCATTTTACTCAGTTCACTACTACGTTCTTTACAACCGACTAAGCCTAAGTTATCCAACAGCATGGTGAGAGCCCAACCAAATGCTGGGTTAACGAGCGCTGAAGAGAACACAACAATCGCTGCCGACTGTGTGGTTTTTCCTTCACGCGTCATTTCCATTCCAGCTTCTAGCAATGGCACAAATACCCCAACAATCAGCGCCACACACAGTACAGGTTGCCAGATAGCTAAATCCATCGGGTAGCCCCAAACAGCAGCGATAATACAGAACAGAGCCGTGAGCAAAGCGCCGGCAGGAATAGGACGTTTAGCAATCGCAGCCGGTACGATATAAGTCCCCCATGAAGACGTAAAGTTAGTACCGCCAAGCAGAGAACCGAACGTTTGACGAATTGATGCCGTGGTCATGGTGTCGTCGATGTTCATGTGTACTTTTTCGGTACGTTCTGGGTAGCTGATCTTTTGGAATACTTGATGCCCTAAGAAATCCGGTGACCACATCGCTACGGCTAGAATCGCAAACGGCAATACCACCATGAAGTGTTCAATCGTCGGTAAGCCAAGCATCCAGCCTGTATCTTCTCCCCACCAATACATAGGGTTCATGTTAGGTAAGCCTGGCTCAGTGTGGAAAGCGAATGGGGCACCCATGGCAAATGCAATCGTACCGCCTAGCAAGCAGCTAAGAGGGACAGCTAGCCAACGCTCACGGAAATGTTCCAATAATGCGTACAAAATGATGGTGCAAAAGATCACGACAAAAGCAATGTGGCTCATACCGATTCCTTCAGCCCAAGCGAAAAGCTTTTTCACTTGAGAGGCGGTTCCAACAAAGCCGAGGTAGAGCAATAAGCCGCCACACACGCCTTTACTGGTGAGGTTGGCCAACATGCTGCCACCTTTACTGATGGCTAAGATGAGGCCAAAAGCGCCAATCAACAGGCCAAACGCCATCGGGTGTCCACCTGCTGCAACCACAATCGGAATCAAAGGGATAAGTGGGCCGTGGGTCCCTGCGAGGTTTGCAGTCGGCAATAAAAAGCCAGAGAAAATAATAATGAAAACAGAGGCGATGAGCAGTTCATAACGAACGTTTTCTAGAATGAAGTCTTCATTTAATCCGAGAGCCCCAGCAAAGGTGGCTGCAATCGCGCCCACCATAACCACTTTACCAATGGTCGCCGCCATCGCTGGGATGGTGTCTTCTATCTCAAATCGATAATCTTTAAACGGCAAATTTGGACGCCAGCGCTTAGGCGACATGATTTGCAATTCGTGTTCTAGATACTGTTCTCGGGATTCAAACTCTGAGCTTGGTTTATGTTGTTGTTCATAGGTGAGTTCATCCTCATTGGCTTGAGGCTTCTCTGTTTGTATATGTGCGGACTCTAAAGTAGTGCTCATTTTGATTCCTTTCGTTCACACTCTTAGGTGTGTTATTCCAACAAACGTTGTTGACTCACGGTATGAAGCGCAAACAATGCGTCAACTTATAATTAAAAACTCATTAGCATTTAGTTGTTAGTACCTTATACCAAACCAAAAAAAACAAATAGACTCAGTCGGTTAGACATTAGTCGTAGAGTCGGACGACTAGTATTAGACCCTGTAGATAGTATGTGTCTGATTATTTGTAGTCCCTTAATTTCTCCCACGTTCTGCACTTGATAGTGATAGAATCTCCGCATTAGAGTTATCGAGAAACTAGGTATTTATAAACAATGTTTATCCATCACGTAAATGGCATCGACTGGCTGGTAATTACAGCCTTTGAAGAACTGAAAACTATGTTTATCGAAGATGCAGGCCCAATCCCAGCTTGCTTTTCTACCGCCAGCGAGTTGAGCCTGATTGATCAAGCCAAACGCAGTTATGGATTTTTGCCTAAACTCCGCGGTGTGATCACCGATACCGGCACTTTTCAAAGTAGAGATATTGAAGAAGATTTGAACCCACAGCTTGCGTGTATCGTTGAAGGGCGTGGTCGGGTTTTTATCTATCACGGCGACTACGTGGCTTTTGTCGATGACGAGCAAACCTTCATTACCCGTATGGACTGAGAGTGATTCAGTGAGTTGAGATCGGCGAATTGGTAAATCGGCGAGTTAGCCCACCTAGAATTTAAAACTAAAGGATTAATATGATGGCAAAAACGATCTCATTGGTACTTGGCAGTGGTGGCGCAAGAGGCTTGGTTCACGTTGGAGTCATCCGCTGGTTAATTGAGCATGGCTATCAGATAAAATCCATTTCTGGCTGTTCAATTGGCGCACTTATCGGTGGTGTCTACGCTGCGGGCAAGTTGGATGAATTTGAAGAGTGGGTCACCAGTATCGATCAAGGTGATATGGCGATGTTGTTGGACTTTTCATGGCAGTCGAGTGGTATGTTCAAAGGGGACAAGATCATCGACACACTGCGTGGGCTGATCGGCGAGATTTCAATTGAAGATCTGCCTATCCCTTATACCGCAGTTGCTGCCAACGTCGCCGAAGAAAAAGAGGTTTGGCTGCAATCCGGTTCTCTGTTTGATGCCATTCGCGCCTCCATCTCTTTGCCACTGTTCTTCACTCCACATGTCATTAATGGTGAAGTGCTGATTGATGGCGGAGTGCTCAATCCCGTACCGATTGCGCCTACCTTTAGTGATAAGACAGACTTTACTCTGGCTGTGAACTTAGGTGGTGAACCCGAAATGCTTCAACAGGAAGTGATACCGGTTTCCCTACCAACAAAAGAGAGTAACCTGCATGAGAAGGTTGTTCACTTTATCGATAATCTCGGTAACAGTGTAAAAAGTAAAATGAGCTTCAATTTTGCTGCTTACGACATTGCCAACCAAGCGTTTGATGCGATGCAATCGACCATTGCTCGCCAGAAGCTGGCCGCTTATCCCGCCGATATTACGCTTGAGATCCCACGTAATGCTTGTGGCACCTTAGAGTTCGATCGCTCACAAGAGATGATAGACAGAGGTTACCATTTGGCACAGGCTAAACTGGGCAACCGACTTTAATGTATTTTCAGCTGAATGAGGGTATTTATGGAAACTGAACTCAAACTATCTGAACTCAAAGAATTGGTCACAACAAAAGATGTCATCGTGCTCACCAGCATAGAAGAGCCTGCTGTATCTTGGTTGATAGATTGCTATCAAGAGAATGCTGATATCCAAATTATCGAGAACGCACACCAACTAGATACTGAAGCGGTTTTGGCGCAATGTCGAAGCAGCCTGAGTGAAAGTAAAAAGGTAATACTTACCGCGCAGTTTCGTAGCCAACTGCCTATCATCAATATCGCTTCACTGTGTAACGAGAAGCGCAAGTTATTGACCAATATTGAGTTATTAGGCTGGGATGAAGACAAACGCGTTCCTCATTCTTACAGTAGTTTCTAGCTTATATTTGTTGCTAGCTTATATTTGTTGCTAGGTAACTGCAGTTTTTAGGTAACCGACAGCGTCTCTATAACCAGAGCAGTTCAACACAAGGTTGATCAAAGCGGTTAAGTCAGTGTCCGGAATTTGTTGACCACTACAGGGTGGTTGTATCGAATCAGGAGTAGAAAAGTCTCTTGAGATTTTACTTGTCTAAATTGTGCTTAATTATTTGTTCCACCACACCATTCATCGTCCTTGAGCTAATCTCCGGTTTCAAATACAAGGAATGATACTCAACTCCTGTTCGGTCTATATAGGCTGCTTGTAAGCCAGCGGATAGCGCACCATGAGTGTCCCAATCATGAGTAGCGACAAGACGAAGGTTTTTGACAGGCTCTTTTAAAGTTTCGGCTGCAAAGTTATACACATCTGAATTGGGTTTGAAACTGCCTGTTTCTTCAACGGAAATGACGGTGTCGAAATAATCTTCTAAGCCTGAGTTCTTGATTTGAGAAGTGATGAGATCGAGGGATGAGTTGGAAAAAGCGACGGTTTTAAACCCGTTCTCGCGCAATTTGAGCAAAGACGCTTTGATATCTGTGTGCGGTGGTAGATTGGCAAAAGAAGTTAACAAGGCACCTTTGCTTTCCGCCGTTAAATCACACTTGTACCGTAGTGCAATAGCGTTGAGCGCTGCATTCGCTAATTCAGAAAAAGTAGATTTTACGTTTGTTGCGATGCAAACCGTTGAAGAGTGTAAAAGCTTTGAAAACCAAAGTGATAATGCATCCTCCTTTCCAAACACCGCTTTAAATTTAGGCTGTAATGACTCCAAATTTAAAACCGTTTCGTTTATATCAAAAAGTATCACTTCTTTTTTCATGCAAAGCCCCCAGATTTAATTGAATTTTATGCTTACATAATCTGCTCTGACGATATGGTTTTCAACCTCCATTCAAGTAACTAAAGCTTTGCTCTCTAATTTGAAAAGAAGCTGGAATGCGTCAACGACAACCCGCCAACTCAAATCTGGCGTTGCTTTATGAGTATCATGCAACGCCAAATCTGAAACGATTTAGCTTAATTTGCGGCTTCGATGGTGCCTTTGAAAGTGCTGTCTAAAAAGTCATTGATCTCTTGTGAGTGGTAAATTGAGATAATCTTTTTATACGTTTCATTATTTTTGTCTTCTTCTCGCGCCGCAACAACCATCACTGCTAAAGGTGCGTCTTTTTTCTCTAAGTAAATGCCTTGTTTCTTAGGGTCGAGTCCAGCCGACATTACATAGTTCATGGTGATTGCAGCAGCATCTACATCGTCAAGAGAGCGGGGTAGCTGCGCGGCATCCACTTCAACAAATCGAATGTTCTTCGGGTTGCTAACAATATCGTTTAAAGACGCGTTGAAACCAGCGTTGTCTTTTAATGAGATCAGCCCTGCATCTTCAAGCAGTAATAGTCCACGCCCGCCATTCGTTGGATCGTTTGGAATCGCGATTCGAGCGTTTTCGGGAATAGAATCAAGCGAAGTGTACTTGTTCGAGTAAACGCCCATACGCATCAAAATTGAACGTCCGATAGAAACTAACTGGCTATCGTGATTGGCATTAAAGTTATCGAGGAATGGCTGATGCTGGTAACTGTTCAGTTGGATACTTCCATCATCTAATGCTGCGTTAGGGGTGATATAGTCTGAGAACTCGACGAGTTCAATGTTTATCCCTTGCTTTGCTGCTTCTTTGGCAACAGCTTGTACAACTTGTGCATGTGGGCCAACTGTCGCCCCAATCTTGATGACAGCCTCGTCTTTTTTTCCACATCCTGTTACACCGAATACGAAAGCTAATGCCAACAGGGATGCTGTGATTTTTTTGTAGCTGTTCATGATAACTCCATTTAATAAATAAAAGACATGTAGACGTCTAGCTATCTATGTTATCTATTTGCGCGATCGGGTCAATAGGTTTGTTTGAAGCGAAGTTACATTGATGAGCGGTTAAGTCAGTGAATCAACGAGGCTTCTGTACGTGAGACTCGACCGACAATCCCCTTCTAACCCCCTTGGTTTACATCTCAAACCTATTGTTGGTAATGGGAAAAGGGAGGAACTGATTACCGACCAACAAAGGCCTCGCGAGTGCGAGGCCTTTTGGGTTTTGTAGGGAATAGGGCAGTCACTCGGAATCTAAAGAAAACGGGTTCAGTAAAGCTAACTATTAAGAAAGCTTTTGGTTAAAGAACTCAAGTGTACGTTTCCAAGCTAACTCTGCTTCTTCTTCAGCATAGCGGCCAGTTGAATCGTTATGGAAGCCATGGTTCACGCCGTCATAGATGTAAGCTGTGTAGTCTGCTTCGTTCTCTTTGAGTTCGGCTTCATAATCTGGCCAAGTCGCATTCACGCGTTTATCGATTCCCGCAAATTGGATGAGCAAGGGGCCTTTTACATTTTTTCTTAAATCTGGTGCGGCAGGAGTACCATAAAATGGAACGCCTGCATCGAGTTGCTCTGGCATGACAGCGGCCAACATATTCACGATATAGCCACCGAAGCAGAAACCGACTGCGCCTAGCTTACCGTTACTTTTTTCATGGGACTTCAAGAAGTTTGCCGCTGCGATAAAGTCTTCTTCGATTTTCTCTTTTGATAGCGACTTCTGCATCGTTCGACCTTCATCATCATTACCTGGATACCCGCCAAGCGAATAGAGTGCATCAGGTGCAAACGCAATAAACCCCGCCGCTGCGAGTCGTCTTGCCACATCCTTTATGTATGGATTGAGGCCTCTATTTTCATGAATGACCAATACAACAGGCGCATTGCCCTCTAACTCTTTGGGTACAACCAAGTAACCATAGCCTTCGCCGTGTCCTTTAGGTGAAGGAAACTTCTCGTAGGTTGCTTTGATGGAAGGGTCATTGAAAGAGACTTGCTCTGCCTGCGCATAATTAGGAATCAGTGCAGAAGTTAGCGTCGTCATGGTTAAGCCAAGTACAGCTAGCCCAGATAGACGAGCCATAAACTCTCTGCGATCAATCAGGCCGTGTGCATATTCGTCGTACCAATCAAATGCTTCTTGAGGGATAGATCGAGTCGGCGTTGATTGCGATTCGGTATTTGGATTCATAACTTTTCCTTGTTGTGAGTTGTTTGACCAATCAACTATAGTGGAAATTTCATTGTAATTGAACGATCGCTCAGTATCTTTTGAGCTATTTGTTATATCAAAGTACAAAAATTAGATGACAGTCCGATAAAACGATCACTTCGAATCGATTCCCATCGCTTTGGTTTGTTTTACGAAGCGATTCAACACAACGTTGATGTAAGTGGTTATGTCCGCGAAGTAGCGGGGGGATGAATATTGGGGTTTGGGGGACGCACTTGTATGTATGATTAGAGATGATTATCCAATGCCTTTTGCTACGCCTAACTAAGTCTTACTAATTATCTCACTGGCAATTTAGTTTTTGTTTTTACCTGACCGAAGGCGAAGCTGGATTCAATAGAAGCTATATTGGGTAGGCGGGTTAGTTGTTTACGGATGAACTGCTCGTAGATTTTGAGTGATTCACTGACTACATGCAATAGGTAGTCGTGATTGCCCGTCATTAGAAAGCACTCTAACACCTCGTCAATCACTTCGATGTGCTGTTCAAAGTCTCTCATGTTCTCTTCTGTCGGCTTTTCAAGTTTCACCAACACAAACACATTCACAGGTAAGCCACATGCTTCTTGGTCGACACTGGCGTGATAGCCGCGAATAATCCCCTGTTTCTCTAATGCTCGAACTCGACGTAAGCAAGGAGAGGGCGACAGCGCCACTCGATCGGCCAACTCTTGATTGGTGAGCCGAGCGTTGCTCTGCAGTTCAGCCAGTATTTTCTTGTCGATCTCGTCCATTGGCATAATCCATCAATATTGAATTTAGTTTGGCAATATTATTGCTCAAAGTGTATGTCTTACTTCGCAAATAGCAATTTTTAACATCTGCCCAAAACTAAAATTAAAGAAGGAACAACAAGCATGGAATGACTTAGGAATTATGAATACTTCAACTCAACTTAGCCCGCTGCGTAAAACCACCAAACACGAACAAGCAGAAGCTCTTGCCGTTGAGCAAGCAAAGCATTTTGGTATCGACCCAAATAGCGATTACGGCATCACGCTGATTGAACTGGCGACGACACTGTACCAAGCCAATACCAAGACACACGATCTTTGGGCATTGACGGTTGATGGACTTTCAGAGCTCGATAAAAGTGACCGAATCGCTTGGTTTAACGCCAAACGTTTTTTGTCATTCCAGATCGCTAAGATCCTCGATAATCTGCAAAACCCAATGCGCGCCACTTACCAGTCTATTGCCACCAATAATGGTAATTTTGCGTCTAAAGGTGCGTATCCAATTTTCGATAATGTCGCTGCTATATTTTCTGCAAGCCCTGTGATTACACGTACCGCGACCTATTTGTTTGCGTGTACAGAATGGATTGAAGATGCGTTTAACGGTAAAGAGCCGTTGCACGATATATATTCTCGACTGCTTAACCCTACATCGATTTCACTGGCTAACCATATGGTTGATATCGAGGCAGGCTCTAGAGCCAACGAATACCTCGCATGGAACTTTAACTCGGGTATGGCGGCTATTGATGGGTTGTTGAGCCACTTGCTCGGGCATGAAGACATTGTTTTGGCTTCACGCAATATCTACGGTGGTTCTTACCAGCTGTTGGAAGATTGGTTTGGAAAACCTTCTAATCTGAATGTCGCGGTAGAGTGGGTGGATGGTTACTCCGGTGATGAGTTTGCGACGCGCCTTGATGAGGTTGCTGATAAATACGCAGATCGCATCGCTGCAGGTAAGAAAATCTACGTTTACCTAGAGTCACCGTGTAACCCGCATGGATACGTGTTGGATGTTGCTAGCATCAGTAAAGCTGGTCACTCTCGTGGTTGGGATGTGATTGTTGACTCAACAGTGGGTACACCATTGTTGCACCCAGTACTAAAACGTGACGATGTGATGGAAAGACCAGATTATGTGATTCACTCCTACACCAAAGAACTGGCGGGTTCTGGCACCACAACTGCTGGGGTTGTGATTGGTCGCAATGAGACTATGTTTGTGCCAAAAGGAGAGGAGGTCACTTTCACCAAGCCCAACGGTGATGAGGCCAAAATCCTATGGAACGAAACGCTGTTTTGGAATGTGTACTACATTAAGGGTGCATTCCTAGATGCAGATAAAGCGTTTGAAGTGCTCAATGGTATGAAAACGTATGAGATGCGAGTGGTGCAAAAAACGATTAATACACTGACTCTCGCGAAGATCTTTGATGCTCACCCAGACATCAATGTGTCGTGTCCTGCTTTGCCAGATAGTGATAACTATGAACACTGCCAGAACAACATGTACTTGGGGCTACCAGCGGCGCTTTTCACTATCGATATGGAAGGCAATGGCGACCGTGCGCCAATCAATCGAGATGGCTTCAAACAGTTCTTCGACATGCTTGAGCCCGCTATCGGCATGCAAGTAAGTTTAGGGCAAACCAATACAGTGGCGCTGTGTCCAGCACTGACTACGCACTCAGAACTCAGTGATGAAGCGCTCAATGAAGCCGGTATCAAACCGACGACAATGCGTATCTCTATCGGCTTGGAAGATCCTCGAATGTTCATTGCTCATATTGTCGAGGCGGCTAAATTGTCGATTGACCGCAACCACGTAGATTTCTCATCCAGCTTCCCGAGTGGTGACAATATCGATGAAATCTATATGCAAACTTATATGGATGTACACCAGAAGTTTGTGAAAAGCTTGCCGAAGTTCAGTCAGCTGAGTCAGTAACTTAGGTCAGTTAACAAGATTAGTCAGTTAAAGGCCGTCAATAAAAAAGCACCCAGCTGACTCAATAGTCGGTAGGGTGCTTTCTCGATGATCATATTGGTTTACCAAGTCACTTACTATTTAGGCTGGTGGCCTGTCTTCTTCGCAAGTTCTTGCATAGCCTCGGCAAACGTAGTTGTTCCGCCTTTCGCTTTAACCTGAACCACCTTATATCCTTGGCTTTCCAGCGCTTGGCGCTCTTCTAAAACGGCTTTGTCATCTGGTTGACTGCCTTGCACAGGCTGATGAATGTAATACCCTTCTAATTGACCATCTTCGACCAGTTGGTGGTGTTTCAGTGCATTGATATCAAAATTCATAGTAAGTCTTTTCGCTTTAAATGGAGAGTCTCTGTGGCAAAGGCCGCGAGTCTTTATAATTTTATGGTTTGTACAATAGGCATTTTAACCATAAGAAGCTAGCGAAAATTAAGCAATCCAATGGAATGAAGTCGGGTGGTCTTACTTCTTCAATCTCTTATTGAACGCTGGGAAGGAAAGGGGAGGAACTGAATGCGAACGTTTCAATACACCCTTATCTGACCTTTTCGTTCAACCATTGAGCGAAATCGGTACAAATCATCAACCTTTCCAAATGTGGAATCCTCACTTCTTTTATTGGCTCTGTTTTCCACTTGTGAATGGTTATAACCTAGTTTTCGTAGAAAAGAGAATCGAATAAGCCGTGAGCGCGGCGCTTTATAACGAATGAAAACTAGGTACAAGCATGAACGAAAACTTTTATAGATACGCGATTTACACTGTTTTTTCAGCGGCAGCATTGTTCTCCGCTTTTTTAGTCACCTCAGATAATGTTTCCCCTTTTACCACTCAAGCGACTTTGTATCGTAACGTCGCGACCATTGCGCCAGAAGTGTCCGGCGTAATTACCGACGTCATGGTTAGTAATGGCGAGTTGGTTGAAAAAGGTCAACCATTATTTGCTATCGATGCCAGTAGCTACCAATTGAAAGTGGCACAAGCGCAAGCCGAACTGCATCAAGCGCGTGATTCTGACTCAGCGAAATGGCAGCAATTAGCAGCAGCGAAACAAACACAAAGCCAACGAGAATTCGAATATCACAACGCGAAACAGAAACTCGCACGTAACCAAAAACTGCGTAACAAAGGGCTTGCGACTGAACAAGATCTTGATGATGCAATCACCAATACACAAGTTGCGAGTAGTGCGGTTGAAGCTGCGAACGCGGAAGTGAAACGCATTGAGGTTGAGTTATCGACCCAAGATCGCACAGCGGCCATTGAATTAGCAGAAGCAAAACTTGCCAGTGCGGAACTGGATTTAGGCCACACTCAAGTCGTCGCGCAAACGGAAGGTGTCGTGACCAACTTACAATTGCAATCGGGCAGTTATATCACTCAAGGCACTTCATCATTGCTGCTGGTGGACGAAGCTCATGCGTGGATCAGTGCAGACTTCAATGAGAAAGGCATTGATAAGCTTACTAATGGCCGCGAAGTTTTGGTCTCTTTTGATGCGCTACCGGGCAAAGTCTTTACGGGTGAAGTGAGTAGCCAAGAGCGTGCGATTTACGACACCAATAATGCCAATGGCAAGCTGTCTAGCGTGACTAATGATACGCGTTGGATCCGTGAGCAACAGAAAGTACGTACCCGCATTACAGTTAACGAACTGGATCCTTCGATGATCTCAGGTTCACGAGCGAGTGTGATTGTTGAAAGCGGTAACCCAATAATGCACGTTATTGGCTCGGCTTGGATTCACTTGGTTTCAACATTTCGCTACATCTATTAGTAGGAGATGACTATGTGGACATTCGAAAACACTGCACAGGGTCAGTCTCAACGTAATGAAGCGCTGCGCGTCGCACTTACTGTGACGATTTGTATGGTGTTGGGAAAGCTACTAAACCTAGACTCTCCCGTTTATCTGGCGTTGTATCCAACCATCATCATGACCAAGAATAAAGATTACTCTTGGCTTGGTCTGATCCGTACCTTGGCACCCACTTTATTGGCAGCAAGTACAGCGTTGGTGGTGACTGAGGTATTTTCACAGCATCCGTTTGTGGTGTGGACCATCAGCCTGTTCTTCTTCGACTTTATGCGTCGTCGAGCCACTACGCCAGCGAAGAAAGGTAAAATGTTGATGCCAACCTTCAACTGGATTTTGATTGTGGTGTTTGCTCAGCATACCACCATGGATATGCCGATGCGTATTCATGAAATTTTGGTATCCATGTTGATTACCATGGTAGTAGCAAAAACCATGGTGGCTCTGTTCCCTGTTGAGCAAGGAAGCAAGCCTCCTGTATTTAAAGAACAGCCTGTCATATTTGAGAACAGAGCAATTTCACTCGCGTTGATTGGTCTTGGTTTGGCATTCTTGATGATTGTCGACATCATCTCTGCAACGTTCTGCATGGTGCCAGTGATTGCTGCTGCAACCCAAACCACACACAAAAGCTTTATCGACGTGGTTGACCGCCGTTTTCAAACTCAAGTAGGCGGCTGTGCAGTAGCCGCGGTGTTCACCTTGTTGATGGCAGGGCATCAGTCTACATTCGGTTACTACACCATAGTGTTGGGTTTATTTGCCTTTATGATCACCGCATCAATGGCCAAAGCGAAAGGTTCAGCCAGAGACGTTCATGCCGATGCGTTATTAGCGACCATGCTGCCGATTCAGTTGTACATGACCAGTAGTAATTTGGGGTTGGAAAGTACCTTCCTACGCGCTTGGGAGCTGACTGTGACTTTGTTTGTGCTGTGGGCTTTGTGTCATTTTGTTCGTAAGTCTAATGGTGAAGAGCCGGCACTCGTTCTCTAATAATCAAATCCGGCCAACCGATTATGGTCTGATTTGATTGCGCCTTTCATAAAATTAAAAAATGCTTTTACTTTGGCTGAATCTTCTAAATCTTTATGAGTCATCATCCATAGGTCTGTATTTTGGTGCATCACTTCCATATCTACTCTTTGCAGAGTTCCCTTACTGTTACCTAAAAAGCAGGGTAAGTAGGCTAACCCCATCTGATTTTCAGCCGCGATGATCAGGGGCTCAAAAGAGTCGGCTTTCATGACAATTTTGTCTTCCGAAATCAGTTCAGAAACCTGTAGCGAAGCACTGCCTCTATGCATCATTAACCAAGATGCAGACTTTAAGGGGTGCTTACTCTTAAGGCCATTTATATATTCTGGCGATCCGTAAACACCAAAGGCAATTTTACTTAACTTGGTCCCAACTAAATGGGCTGGCAACTCATTTGCCGGGCGAATCGCGATATCTGCATCTAGGTGTGAAATATCCAATTGACGAGATGTGAGGCTGAGTTCTAACTGAATTTTTGGATAAAGCCGATGAAAAGCAGCCAAATGAGTACCCAGAATGAGGCGAGATAACGCATCGGTCGTCGTTATTCTTAGCGTACCTTCTAGCTTCAATTCCTGTCCAAAAACCTTGTGCTCCAATTCTCTTACTGTGGATTCGATAGCGAGAGCTGACTCCAGAAGCTTTTGCCCTTCAACCGTTAGTTTGTATCCGGTAGGAAGTTTATGGAAAATTCGTAATTTGTGACGATACTCAAAGGTGTCAATACGACGTAAAACGGTGCTGTGGTTTACACCAAGTGCTCTTGCCGCGGCCGACAGGGATCCTTCATTCGCCACTGTTAGAACATATTGCAGGTCATCCCATCTTATGTTGTGCATTTGCGCATATCCAACGTGTTCAATTAGTGAGTTTACCAAAAATTTAGCACAGCTATAGTTATCTCAACAAGGCAACAAACAGAACTGAAGTTCAAAGCATGCACTGATGGCACTTTTAATCTCCCACGCATTGAGCTTCAAAATTGACAATCAGGAGAAAGAAAATGTTAAAGAAAAATCTACTTATCGGTCTAGCGAGTCTTCTGGCTTTCTTTCAATTCACTCCAGCCCTTGCAGATGAAACAAAAGCAGTCGATTCAGCAAAGACACTAGAAACGGCTCAAGCATTCTTATGGGCGGCAGGCTCAGGTGATATGGCAAAACTCGAGTCATTAATGGCCGATGATTTTGTCTGGCACAACGAAGGTGACGCCGACATCCCTTGGATCGGTAACTGGGAGTCAAAAGAAAAAGTGCTCAACACTTTCTTTCCTCTATTTGGCGCAGGTTTGAAAGTCACAAGCTGGTCAACAGACTATAGTTTTGTAAACGGCGACCGAGCAGTATTCATGGGCAGCATGAGTGCCATTGCGAATGAATCTGGTGTAGACACGGGTAAATTCAGCTGGGCGGTTCGAGTTCAGGTTGAAGATGGCAAAGTGAAGAGTTGGAACTGGTTTGAGGATAGCTACGCAGTATCTAAAGCTTATCACGCCAAACAGTAACCACAGTGACCAATTAGGTTGTAAAGGCTCGATATGCTGTAGACGTATATCGAGCTTAACTTGGTTTTGAATAGCGACGCGAAGAGCCTATTCAACAATCCGACAGTTAAAAGGACACCTGAGACAATCTAGTTCTGAGTTTCAGTGTACGAGCCAAATAACGTACTTTGGCACTATTAAGTTTGGAGAAACTATCTATGAGCAATAAGCTAGCGAATGCGACTAATCTGTATATGGAAGGTATCCGAGATGGTCATGCATTAGAGGCGGTAACGAAGTACACCGGTCAACGTTATACTCAACATAGCACTGGGGTTCGCAACGGTATTGATGGTTTTGTTGAGTTCTTCGAACCGTTCTTAAAACGCTGCCCTGTTAGAGACATAAAGATCATACGTTCAATCGTCGATGGCCAATTCGTGTTTGTTCAAGCATTCCAAGATATTAATAATGGCGAATATAAGTGGGTGACTACGGATCTATTCGATACCGATAATGACGATAAAATTATTGAACATTGGGATGTGATTTCTGCCTTCGAAGCTCAACCGACGGAAGGGGAAGGTCGACTGCAAGGGCCAATCAATCATACTGACTTAGATAAAACAGAGGAGAATAAGAACCTTATCCGTGATTTTTTATGTGATGTCATGGTACTAGGGCAGAAAGACAAGCTATCAAAGTATCTCCAGCACGAAGAGCTAGCCGTTTATCAAGCCTCAGATGTGAGCCCTTTAGATAGCTATATTGGTGGCTATGACCAAGTGTTCAAGATTGTCGGTCAAGGTAACTTCGTAGCAGCTTACAGCCGAGTTATTGATAATGGTCTCGAGGTTGCGCGTTTTGATCTATTCCGAGTTGAGGGAGGTCAAATTAAAGAGATATGGGTAAACCAAGAGCCCGTGCCACCAAAAGCAGAATGGGTAAATGGCGGGAAGTTCTAGAGTCGCTTTAAGGGAGTTACGCCAATAATGCTATCGCTAAAACAAACCGAAAAAGCGCATCCTTGCTAACCTTACTGGTTGTGTGTGTTTAACTTCTTGAATCTTAGCCAACATGTTTTGTGATGGAAGAATATTTACACTGTTTTACAACTCGCCTTAACGCTCAACAATGCAATCGCGCCCTTGAGATTTTGCGTCGTAGAGGGCGTTATCCGCTCTTTTAATTAATGAATTCCAGTCATCGTTTATGAGGGCTTGAGTCACTCCAATGCTGACAGTATACGTGCCAGAAGAGAGCTCTTGATTGGAGTTGTGTTTTGCGTGGTTTCTTATTCTTTCAGCTATCTGCATTGCTTGAACTTTATTCGCTCTAGGTAACATGACAACAAACTCTTCTCCACCATAGCGAAAACAGAAATCGCTTGTGCGGCATGTATCTTCAAGAATTTGACCAAAGTGCTTAATCACATCATCTCCCTTGTCATGACCATAGGTATCATTAATTTTTTTGAAGTGATCTAGGTCGGCAATCAGTACAGAAATGTCACTCTCTCGGCCTGGTTGAACAAGCTTGGGTATCAGTTCTGCTAGGCCTCTACGGTTATAAAGGCCGGTTTGTTCATCAGTGATCGATGAACGATAGGTCTGCTTCAACAAACGATCAGTTAAGATCCAAAACACTGAAAATGCGAGGCTAACAATTGTGATTGTCATGATAACGAAAGACAATTTATGAATATCTGATATCAGGTAATAGTTCGAATTCGTTCCTTTGGTATGAGCAAGTACGCCCCTAATTGCAATATAGAGAATGTTGATAAACAGGGTCAGATTCAACAGACACTTTGCTTCTCTGTTATCGTGCTTTTCCCCTGAATAGTTTGCACAGAGGGCTAAGATACATATCGTCACAACGAGAATACTTCGAGCCTCGAGCCTCGAGC
>NZ_JBFROH010000041.1:17262-33524 GCF_041471425.1 Vibrio sp. 10N.261.52.C2
CCTCGAGCCTCGAGCCTCGATCCTAGAAGTTACAGAAGTTACAGAAGGCGCAATTAGGGCGCTATAAAGGAAGAAGCTAATGCCAAGGGAGCTAATGATGATTGATATTACGAGAAAAGATCGACTCGCTCCGCGTAACACGGTTATACCGACGAGTAACAAACCAAAAGCCGTTGCGTATGCACCATTGGAAAGAAAAACAATGGATTCTGAAGATTGAGTAACGCCGAACGAAAGCGGGGTAACACTGGCTCCTAACAGCAAAGCAGCATAAGCAATATAATTTACCCCTAACGTGGTGCCTGCGAGTATATATTTATGCGTTAACAACATAGCACTCGCAACCGTAGCTGCTAACAAAGAGGTATATATAGCTAAGGTGTGTACATCCATGAAATCACCAACAACGTAAAAATGAACTCTCTCAATTCAGTACTGCGCAATTTGTATTATGAATGTTTAGTAGTTAATCATTATTAAACTATATGCTGATGCAGATCGATTTTTGCTCAGGTGCATTTGTAAGCGTAGGGCAAGGTGCGAGTTATTCAGGAGCCTAACCTTAGCTTTGTTATACCTTTATTTTAAATTCTCTAAGCCCGATGTATCGACGCCTTTTAAGGTGTCTTTTGCTACTTCATCTAAATCCGTCGTTGTCGATTTTTGAGGATAACTAGCAGCGGCACCTTTACCGATCGCTGTTGCTTCTGCTTGTAGCTTTTTCCCCTCAGACTCACCCGCGATCCAGCCTTGCTTGTAGTCACTGTCTGGTTCAAAACGCTTTCCATCTTTTATGTAGTTTTCGAAGCTATTGCCGCTTTCTTGCATGCCGCTATGCCTACCGTCATGAAAACCTTGTATGTAAGAGGTGTTGTGACCACTCTCAATCAAAGCACTATCACTTGTTCCGCATCCGGACAAAAGAAAAACCAATAAGATTAAAAACAGTTTATTCATACTCAAAGCCTCGGAACTCAGTCGTCTAAATGATAAGAATAGACCAAGATCATCTCGCAAAGGCATAACAGCGCTCTAGGCGGGAAAGCTTGTTTGAGAATCATGATATTCAAAACTTGAGAGAGTAGAGTTACTACTGCCTTATTAGATCTAGAACGATAGCAAATCACTGGGTGGTAATTTGCTATCAATTACAGAGTGAATATCCGTTGTGCATATTGGTAAGTTCAAGAATTAAGACGAGGTGACTTATTGCTTATTTGAACGGTTAACGATAAAACTCAATATCACGACTGCAATACTAAAGCCCACAACACCAATCCAACCCGCACGTTCAAATACCTGAATTCCCACAAATGAACCAAACGCACCACTGAGATAGTAGCCAAGCATATAGATTCCGTTGATACGACTTTGAGCTTGTGGGTCAATTGAGAATACGCGTACTTGGTTCGATACTTGAGCGCTAAATACCCCAAGGTCGATGAGAATGATACCGACGATCAATCCAGCCAATGTGTCAGCGAAAAGCCCCGATATAATAAAACCAGCAGTAATAATAACTAACGCCATACTGATCATGTTTCGAGAGCCAAACTTGCTCACCAGTGACCCTGAAACTTTTGCTCCAATGACTCCAGCAAGAGCAATAACACCAAACATTCCTGCCTGTTGTGCATTGTAGTTAAACGGAGATTCACTGACATGCAGAGCTAACGTCGCCCACAGCGCATTGAACGAAGCAAACCAAAGCGCGCCAGTTAAAGCGGAAGTACGCAGCGTCGCATGCTGCTTGATTAACGTGGCCATGCTCGCAACCAGTTTAAGGTAAGGTATTTTCGTTGTCGGCGTGTTCGTCGGTAAAAAGGCATACAGCAACACACCAAAGACCATCGCAATAATTGCTGACATCATAAATACCGCGCGCCACCCAAACTGCTCACCGATGAACCCACTGAGTGTACGCGAAAGCAAGATGCCCACAGTTAGGCCTGTCATTAATGTGCCAATGACTTTTCCTTTCGTTTCTGGAGTACTTAGTGACGCTGCAAATGGAATCAGCTGCTGAGTGATGTTGGCACTCAAACCAATCGCAAAACACGCAACAACCAGAGCCACTAAGCTAGATGCAGTAAACGCGACAAAAGATGACAACACCAACATGACAGACAAGATCGCTATTAGGCGTCTGCGGGGTAACGTGTCTCCTAAGGGCGATAAGAATAGCAATGCCACGGCATAACCAATCTGACCGGCAGCTGGCACTGCGCCTAGCTGTTCGCTTGTTAACCCTAGCTCTGCGCCGATCTTAGGTAAGATGGGTTGGTTATAATAAAGGTTTGCAGCAGTTGCCGAGACTGCGCTCGACATCAGTAATAAACGTCCTGTGCTCAACACTTCTGTAGTCAATTTTGACATGGTGACACCTTAACTTTGGTTCATCGTTTTAATGAATGATTTCGATGAGCTAAGTCTAAGGTTAGCGATTGAATAACAAAAATAACCATTTGATTTAAATTCTATACGAATCTGGTATAGATAACTTTCTAAGCCATGTTTTGTTGAATCGCCTCTATTTCACTCTGTACGACAGCAACAAAGACACTGGCTGTAGGGGATAGAGTATGCGAATGGTGTGTCATCACTAATGGCATTTGTACGTCCACAGATTCAAGATTAACAAATACACATCCCTCACTGCGTAAATCACGAATTGCATGCGGTGCGATAGATACACCTAAGCCAGAAGAGACTTGGGTTAACACGGTTTGCATGTTGTTGGGTTGTTTTTTTATATTTGGAGAGAATCCAGATAGGTCACATTGAGTAATGATGGAGTCAAATAATCCTACCGCTTGTTCACGTTCAAATAAGATGAAAGGGTCTTGCTGCAGTTGTTTCATTTGAATGGTGGAGTATTTAGCCAACTCGTGGGTGACGGGCAAAACAGCAACAAGCTTATCTGTATAAATCGTCACCGAGGTGTAATCATCAACAAGCAGGTTCGGCAGTGGGCGAGAGAAGCTAATATCGATCTCTCTTTTGTCCAGAGCTTCGATCTGTTCAGAAGCCGTCATCTCAACAAGATCAACATCAATATTGGGGTTTTCAGCAATATACTGTCGAACTAAACGAGGCAGAAAGCTTAGAGTTGCGCCTCCAAGATAACCAATAGTTAAAGTACCAATACAACCAGAAGAAGCTCGAATCGCGGACTGTTTGGCTTGTTCCGTTTGTTCGATGAGTCTAATCGCATCTTTAAGTAAGTGCTGCCCTGCGGCGCTAATGACGACTTCTCGAGATGTACGAAAAAATAGGCTCACTCCAAGTTCATGTTCAAGGCTTGTGATATGGCGGCTAATGGCAGGTTGAACGGTATTCAACTCTTTTGCGGCTTTTGAAAAACTGCAATGCGTCGCGACAGCTACAAAGCTTTTTAGTACTTTGATTTCCATATAGCCTCAATATAAACCTAGGTGATAAAAAAGCGCTAACTTGCGCCTATATTGCTTTTATTATCAATCACAAAGACCTTGCTAGCAAACCTTAGGGTAATAACGTTTGCAAGGCTCTGGTCACTTGTGAGAGTGGGGCGATAATCCTACGTATTCAGCTTTCAAGCTTTCTGTTTTCTAGATAATTCTTTTTCAAACTTTTAGTTTTCGAGCTCTTCGTTTTCGAGATTGCGCCGAACTAAATCGTGCATTTGTTTTACAGTCATCAGTGCTAACCAGGTAATTTCTTCTACTGAACGTTGACCCGTTGTGGAAGTTGGGTTGTGGGCTTCAATCACAGATTGATAAATTGAATCGCCGCAAGCCTCTTCTATTGGCATAGCTCTATATAGTTTGGTTTATTTGAAAGCTAATCTATGAGGTTTAAGACAGTAAGATAGGGTTCAAAAATAGACAGCTTGGTAGTTGATGGAATCAGTACAGAACGAGATTCGACTTAATCCTATCTTCTCGCTGCGATTGTATTCATTGATCGAGTGGTCAAAGCCATAGGCTGTCGACGGGGCCATATATTGAGTTATGCCTTGCTGTGTCGCTGTTATTTCATCATGGCCATGACCGCAGAACACGTCACGAACGCGATATTTTCGAAGCACTTTCATCACATCAGTATCGTTCTCTAGGCGGATCGCTTTCATCCAATCTGCACCGACTGGAATGACAGGGTGGTGAACAACCACGATAGGATCATTGGCCTTTCTCAATTGTTGTTTTAGCTGAGCCATGCCGCGGTTATCAATACGCCCTGAACCAAGTGGGTGGCGGCTGTCTAGCGGCTTGAAGCTTGAGTCTAGGAACACAAACTCTCGTTCACCGATGGTGGCTTTGTCGGTGACATAAATCGTCGAGCCTTTTAGCTCTGTGCGCATTAAGCGAGAGTCATCATGATTACCCGCAATCACGTAAATGGATTGGTCGCTAATGTGTTGCCTAATGAATGCCTCTAATCGAACGTAGTCGCCAGACTTTGGGTTACAACAAATATCACCAGTCAGAAAGATGGTCTTGCATGCCGTGTCTTTGTTGACGTATTCCAGTGCTCTGCGCAGGTTCTCATAGCTGGATTCATCGGAAAGGTGGCAATCACTGATTTGGTACACGGTATTCATTGTTATTGTCCGGTAATTCGATACGTAGAATTAAAAGTGATAGAAAAATGCCTGCTAAATCAGCAGGCATTTATTGGTGTTATTTCGCTTTTGATGCGGCGTGGTGTTCAATCATGAAGGCAATAGCTTCATTGCTTAAACAAGATTTACTCACATATTGGCGCTGTTTACCGATATGCAGTATAAAACCAAGATCGGTCTGCTCAAGTTGGTCGATGTCACTCCACGCGATGGTGTTGGTCGCTTTGTGGTTTTTGTAACTTACTCCGTTAGCGTCACCTTGAAAGACAATTTTGCTGCCTGCGCCTGAGCTGATTTTTTGTCGCCATAACCACCAGGTTCTTTTGCAGTACACACTGAATGCTTCAATCACACTCAAAACAATAAAGAACCAGCCAACATAGCCGTTAGGTAATAGTTCAAACTCCAGCAGAACCACACCAAAAATAAGAAACAGTATTCCTTTTAAGTAGGCTTTTGGAAATTGAGTCGGAAGGCTAGTTTGATCATAACACTCCGCGAAAAACGTCTTGTCGAGTTTGTATTCTGTAGTGAAACCGGGTTCTTTAGACATGTGAGGCTACTTTATGGTTCTCTGTGAATGGGCTGTCAGTGGGCAGGTGTCCCACGCTGCAATTTTGCAACTTGATTATTGTATCGCTTCTCACTGTTTTTATTTAGATATTTTGGCTCTGTTTTGTAAATCGATGATACTTAACGGGTCTATTCTAACTTTAGCTATCAGACTAGTGTAGGGGCATCTTTAAAGTCACCTAAAAATTGGTGATGGGATGGATAGATCTGTGGAGTCACCCGGTTGTTGGGACTACTGGCCTTTTTGGATAAAACTTCGATCTCATTTTGTTGGTTGATGGAGTCTATAGTGATTAGCGTGCTTTATCACTACTGTTGAGGGGCTGGCATAGTCTGCTCTAACAGAATAAACATATGAAGCTTGCAAAGTTCATCACTGTTCACTCTGAGAGGCCATGCCCAAAGCGATACCTTGGGCATGGCCTTATTCTATTTCAGTTTTAGGATCAGTACTCGATGAATAATGACACCTGCTTAACGTTAATGAAGAAACTTCTTTCATAGGGAGAAGAGGTAAGAGCAATATCTAGTTTGTTCAACTCAGACACTCTCTTCTCATTTAATGCTTCTAATAGTTTAGAGTTGGTAAACCTAAGCGTTTGACCTGCTTCTACGTTGTTGAATGTAGTGAGTGGATTACTCCATGCTGCACATATTGTAAAAGACTCACAGAACGTGTCGTAATCCAGTGTGTTTGGAGACCAAGTTTGATTAACGATATGCGCAGTCACATTGTTGAATGGAAATTGAAGGGTTGAATCTCCGAAGTCAACAATAAGCGTAGCCTGTTTGATTTTCCCTCGAACCTCACTTAAGTCAAAACTCGCTAGTGTTTCGTAGTCGTATGGGATTGAAGCCCCCGCTCTCAAGTAACCACCGACACGATGTTGCGTGACTTGTGTTGCCGGGGTTGCTTGCCAGTTTTCTCTTTCCAAACCGAATAGGTTAGAGGGGAGGGTCACATTCACTGGCGGACTGAAATCAGAGGCTTGGTATGGTGGAGTTTGACCGAGAACTCCTTGTCGATAGGAGTCAACGCCACTGTAGATTAGCAGTGCGTTCAGTTCATAAGGACCATCGGCTTGCTTAAACGTGTCACCAGGAACGGTAAACTTGATGGTGTTTTCGCCAGCCTCAAGCGGTTCTTGGAAACTCACTAGCTCTAAATACTCTCCGGCTGCACCAACGATATTTACCGAACCTGTGTAAGTTCCACTGCGCGTAACATGGATAGGAAACTCAAAACTCAGCGAATCAATGTAGGTTCCATCTTGCGACATAGTCGGTGTGGTGACTAAACTCCCCGTGACTTCAATCGGTTCGCGGCAACGCTCAAAAGATGCTAAATCAATAAATTCTTCAAACTGAATTCGAGGGGCTGAAATTCGTATGTCATCTTGAGTGATTGCGTAGATGATCGTCGGGTTGGAGGTCAAAGTAGACGCTGAATCAAACGCGCCAAAAATATCTTCAGTTGAGTACTGTAGAGTGACGATTTGCTTCGCAGGTTTGAGTTGCAGACGTTTGCTTGTGTTCAGCTCGTCAATTCCATCGGTGAGGTAACCATGAATGGCAAAATCCCCCGCGGATTTAACATCAAGTTCCAAGCGCTGCTCTAAGGCAATAACACAGCCTTCAGAGGAAAACAGTGGAGCGAGTGAGAGGCTGACAAATTCAATGTCAGAGGGTAGTACGTGGATTTTTTTACTTGTCTGGCGAGTGATAGTTGTTCCATATTCTTCAAAAGACGTTATGCCTTCAATTAGATAATCCCCTTCAGCGGGTGGAACGAAAATATTGCTGTAGACACCATCTTTAGCAATAGCATCGAAATTGACACCCTCATCTTTAAGCGTCAGGCGTGTTTTTATTCCAGCTTCATCAATGATCACTGCGCTGGTTTGGGCACCTGTGATTGGATTCCCTTTGTTTGTCAGTAATGCAGAAACGGGAACTGGTTCACCGACCACAAATTGGTTTGCAGCTATCGCCATGCCAAACGCAATAGGGGATTGGATCGCAACATGAGCAATAATTACTGTGTTGTAACTTGGGTTTGGAAAATCAACGACGATCTTCCATTCGCCAGGTTCAGGGTTAGTTACTTCAGGCAAAAATAAATAGCTGCCCGGTAGCGGCGGACTTTGTGTGTCACCTGAAAGTATGTTCGCTTGCACATCATTGGATGATGTTGCGACTTGCCCGTTAGGCTTGACTAAATATACGGTTGCATCATCCAACGGCACGATGATTTCTGCTTTTAGGGCTTCCGCTTTGTCGATGGTAAATAGCATTGTGACTTCGTTATCGTTACTAGTCACTGGTTGAGATAGTGTCGTGCTTGTACTCATCCCAACGGGTATTGCATTACTGGCGATAGCCGGTGTGATGAAGGTACAGAAAAGACTGAACACCATCACTAATTGCTTGATGAATTTCATTGTGGCCACTCCTTAGCGCATTGAAATAATTTGTTGTAGAAAACGTTCAACGTTTTGTCCCGTTTTCATTGTTGAGTGGTTAGCCAATACGTTACCCAATGCATTGGTATAACTTGGGTTAGCGCTTGCCAAGGTCACAACAACATCATTTTCTTGCGGTACTGTTTGAATGGCTTGGTAACTGACTATGGTGATTGGATGAGCTTGTGGTCCATGCACACTTGGCATTGTGACCGGTTGAGTTTGAGTATCGAGGTAGGCCGCAGAACTAAAGCTTCTTAGCGCCTGCCAAGCGTTAACGCCTGCCCAACGCGATCCCCATGGGAATAGGCCAACGATATCAGGATCTTTCTCAATAACACCGTCTTGGTTGAGATCGGCATTTGCCCCAATAGAAAATGTATTTGCAATATTGCCGCGAGTACGCATTTGGATCGCGTTTGATGCTGTATCCGTTGTTAGATCACGGATACCAGGCATTTTAGGACCCGCAAACGGAATATTTGGGAGTTGCATGTACTTGCCAGCGTAATTATTTGGATCGGTACTGACGTTACTGTAGATATCGGCGTAGTGGTCCATTTTTATCACCGACAAATCTGCTGCGACGCTACCAAGGTGAGGTGTGGAGAAAGTAGAAAGGGAGGTTATCTCAAAGGAAGGGCTAAGTGCTTTGAGGTTTTGGGTATCTAGCCCGCCTTTACTGTGTGCAATGACGTGAACTTTGTCGGATTTCAACTCATCGAGAAAACCCTGAATTTTGTTGTTCAAGATATTAGCGTTAGTCGCTGTGGTTCCATTTTTGTCAGCAGAGAAACGAGTATAACGAATGCCATAGTCATCAAGTGTAGAAAGCACGCCTGGAGCCGTATCATCATCCCAAGTGTCTGATTGTGCAGCAATGCCATGAGCAAGAATCACAGGAATGGCAACATCAAACTCGATTGAGACCCAATCGACAGACATACACCAGTTGTCTCCCGTATTGCCAGTATCAATATCGACGCGAATCTCATTGTTTTGGCCGAACTTGATATCACTGATATCGACTTGAAGGTTAGTATCCGTCCAGCGGTTATCAGAGCCTTGCAGCGTACCTAAAGACTTTCCGTTAAAAGATACGACATCTATTTCTAGAGCAATATTACTGACGTTGGCATTGGAGTCTATGTCGAAGACCGGCATGCTAATCCTTGCGTTAGAACCGAGAACGCCTTTTTGCTGCATATCGCCCAGTTTACTTGGGGCAATTCTCCCGTCACTTTGTAAAACGTTGGGGCTGACAACCATAGGAACAGGTAAAGAGATAAGTAGAGGTCCGCCAGAAGCATAGGTACAACCGGTATCCAGACCAGGACCAGAATTGACAACATAAACGCCGAGTACTTCTTGCGGTGGGGCTATCCCAGAGCTTTGTGAACGCATCGAGAAATTACGCAATTCGTGTGAATCAGGTATATCTTCGGCACTCGCGAAACTCGGAGAAAGTAACAAAACACTGAGCGTGGTGCTCGGAATGTATAGTTTCATTTGTTTACCTTTGAGTATAGGTTATCCAAGAATTTGGTTGAAGAAAGCTCTATCTGTAGTTGTAAGGTAAAGGCTTGGAGTTTGATGTGAAATTTATTGGGTATAATTTCGGCTTGTTACTCAATTGATAAAACTGCTGCTCTATTTTTTTTCAAAATAGGAAGAGTGCGATCGTAGTTTCTGGATTGCGGAAGTTATGTCCTTATTTTCAAAAGGAGGGGGATAGTGCTCTAATATTGTTAGAACAATCTAAGTTAGTTTATGAAAGAGTAGCTAAGAATAGGAAAATCAAAGTTGGATGTAGGTTTGTTACAGAACTACATAGAGCGCGCTGTTCTGAATGGCTGACTACTAACCTAACTGGCTGTGCAAAGTTAGGTTAGTAGAAATTATGTGGCTGTTAATTCAGATTTGAGAGATAAGGGCTAGTGTTTTTTAGTAAAAATGGTAAAGGTCGCAATAAACTGAGGTTTGTTATTACATCGTTCGCTACATAGTGAAAACAGGCGACATACCGCTGTCTTGTCCACTCATTAGCAACAAGCCAATTAAGACAAGTAAAACACCACCGAATAGCTGTAAATAATGACCTGCGGCTTTTAGTGAAGCACTGTTATTCTTGTTACCTGCTGCCAAATAGCGTTTTACCAAGTTCTTGCCTGTTAGTGTCATTATAGCAATCGTCGAGGTTGTGAAAGCAGTACCAATCGCCATGGCAAAAGCACTGACAACACCCATCCAATATAGGCCAACCATGTTTGCGAAAAGCAGTACCATGATGGCTCCGGTGCACGGTCTTACGCCAATCGTCACTATAATTCCAGCATATTCTCGGAGCGTTGAGGCTTTGTTGATTGCGTCTGCATCGGCTACATGCTGGTGGCCGCACCCACAGTCGGCATGAGAATGATCTGCATGAGTGTTAGCTGCGGCTTGCATTGTGCTAGTAGC
Organism: Vibrio sp. 10N.261.52.C2; assembly: GCF_041471425.1. Classification (NCBI taxonomy): domain Bacteria; kingdom Pseudomonadati; phylum Pseudomonadota; class Gammaproteobacteria; order Vibrionales; family Vibrionaceae; genus Vibrio; species Vibrio sp. 10N.261.52.C2. The sequence goes on from NZ_JBFROH010000041.1 coordinate 27,361, forward strand.
GTCGATTATCGGAGAAGGGGCTGATATTGATGAACGAAGTGCCATTGGCGAACGCGCTGAAATTGTCGCAGCTGTGTCTGTTGCGAGTGTAGTGATGGCTTTCACTTTCAGCTTAGGCTTACGCATAGCGGTGTAGATGTTTTTCAAAGCCTTCCAACATATAAGCGCGCCGACGACCGCGACTAAGGCAAAGCTTAATGAAACAAACATATTCGCTTTGTCATTCACTACTCGCATGGAAGCACTAAAGCCCCACAGCAACACGCTTACTAGTAAGATTGCGACCAATGCTTGTAAAAAAGCGGAGACGACCGTAAGCACTAAACTCGCCTTGGCTTTGGTTGGGTGAGTCGCTAAGTAAGTCGACACGATAACTTTGCCGTGCCCAGGCCCCAAAGAATGAAGCATGCCATAGATAAAGCTGAACCCGATAAGGTAACTGCCTGCGCCCCAAGGGTTGGATTTAGCTTCATAGAGCAGGTCTGCAAGTTCTGAATTGACTTCTCTTTGCCATTGAATGCTAGAGATAACTAACGATGGCCACATGGACCACAGTTGATACGCACCAATAGCAATAAGCACGAACGCGCCAGCACCAATGAGGTAGTGATTGATTTTGGATTGATTTTTCTTCATTTAACAAGAACCTATATCTGAAATCTTTCTGTTAATTAGTTGCCATGCTTAATCAGCTAGACGCTGACTTAAAGGCTGAAACGAATCACTGCGACTAAGAAGCGGGAACCGCCGCACAATGAAGCTCAACCGATTGTGTAAACAGTTGGCCTAGCGTGTTATCTGGATCTGCATCGACAGGTAAAGACATTGCATAACTCATTTGCTCTGGCGTCGGGTTAGGCTCGATTAATTCTAAATGGCATTGTCTTGCTAGTTCAGGTGACAATGTCACGTCGCTGTTGGATAGCCACGACATGTCGACAAAGTAACTAGGGTCAAAAATCAATACGCGAAGCGAGTTTCGTGTCACAGGCTTAGGTTTAGAAAGTGGTAGGTCAAATGTTAGAACCATCTTGGCTTTATCACGCTCAAACTTTGCGTTCTCAACCACCTGATATTTGATGGGCTCTTCACCATCATAAAAGTACGTGAAGTAGTGCTCGTACATCATGTTTTCGATTACAGACGCAGCGAGCTTTTTGAATGTTTCAGTTTCTGTATCGGCAGAGACGTCTTCTCCATCCAACATGTACATCGAGGTCATTGCATCAAAAGACCACTCCATAGAGAGACCGGTGATCATGCCATTCTCTCCCTCAATATGAGTTTTCATCTCTATCCAAGAGTGAGGGTGGGCATATAGATTTGGCGCAAAACACAATAATGCTAGGCCAACAGTCAAGCCCTTGAGAGAGCGAAAGCATGTCGAGAAACGGCTTACATAGCGTGTGGAGAGGCGATTGATGACATCGATTAGAATAAATGGCTGTTTCATGAGAAATGATGGTAATTTAGTGTGATGTTATATTATAACAACCCGATGCGTTGTTCACTTCAAATTATAAGCTTGTTTACATTGAAGCCGACTGCAATTCTTGATTTTCAATCCAACCTATTTTTCCTATAAACATCTTTGATTGGTCCCTAATTCGACATTATTCAGACTAGTGTGTGACGTTGAATAGTCGATTAAGCTCTCGGTTGTGCGAGGCCTTTTTGTAATGGGTTTGAGCTTGGCTCTTGATAACAGGCATTAACAACGCAAAAAATACCCCCAGTAAAAATACTACCCCCTAGTATATATGGTTATTTGAAAGGTAACTGAGATAGGCTGAAGATGACGGTAAGTTTGGGTGCTTGTGATCTTAGTTATCGATCCAGTAAATCTTATTTTTCACATGATAGTTATTGGCATATGCCAGTAATGGGGCGTATGCTGAACTCCTGATCATCAATAACAGGAAGTTACTATGTTATACGCAGTACCTTGTCGCGACCTTCATGTTGGCAACCACTTTGCTCGTTCCCCACAGATCGCGATTGTCGATGAACAACGACAGATAAAACAGATTGTTCCTTTGATTGACTCCGACACCTCTTGCAATAAAAAGAAGCAATGGATTTCGGTTCTCCGTTCTTACGATGTGAAATCTGTGGTGGTTCGTTATATTGGTAAGAAGATGCTGGCGCACTTGTTCAATAACGATATTCGAGTCTTGGCATCGACAGGTAAGGCAGAAATCGGGGCTTTGGATTTCGACAATCTACGGGAAGTGACCGATCTCGATTATGGTCGCGAGCCGAGAAATAGTGGGTGTGGCAATAAAACGTGCGGCGAAAACGGGCACAAAAAACAAGCTTCGATTCTAATGGTACAGCCTAATCAGCTAGGTGCTATTCGAGGGTTCCGACAATGACCTTTTTGTTGACGCTATTGGGGTTTGTCGGAGTCGTTACATTGATGGCGATAGGCGTGATTTTTTCGCGCAAGCCAATCAAAGGCAGCTGTGGAGGATTGGCGCAGTTAGATATTGAGCGTGAATGCAATTGCAAGGATGTGTGTGAAGGGCAAAGCAAAAAGCTGTATCAGATTACTGAGCCATCAAGCTAAGTATCGAAGTAAGCATCAGAGTTCTCGCTCACTGAGTTAAATAACTTCTGGCTAACACGTTAATTAACTACTTTGAATCACCAACGCGTGACCATTGACGATGCACTTGGCGACTTTAGCTCGTGCACGCTTGATAATGTTGCCGAACGTTTGGCGAGACACCTGCATTTGTTCAGCGGCTTCAAGCTGGCTCAGGCCTTCTTGATCAGCCAAGCGCAAGGCTTCGAGCTCTTCCAATAGCAATTCTTCTTTATGAAGCTCGTCCATAGGAACACCATTGGGCTTAAAACAAGAGTAAGCCGTACGGGTACACAACTGGCGATGTTTTTTTGGTCGAGCCATATCAATCTCTAGCAATCTATGGGTAAAGGTAAGTATGAAGGTTTTCTTTCCACACAATCATCGGCGTTGCCAAGTGTGCAGCCAAGGTTTTTTCAACGACAGCGCCATTTGTTTTGAAGCTATTGGCGAGCATGACACTTTAACTAAGCATGAGGCAGTAGCTAAATATAAAACCAGAGCCAAGATTGTACCAACAGATAAAGCTGAGGGCTACGATGGCATCATGCAAGGTGGCATTGTCACTACATTGCATGACAGCGCGATGTTGCATTGTCTATTTCAGAATGATATCAAGGCGATGACGGTGAGTTTAACCTCTCGTTTTCATCATCCGATTTTGATTGGTCAAGAACTGGAAGTTCGTGCCCAATGGGTGAAAAGTAGACGTAATATCTACTTCCTAGAAAGCCAAATTACTCAGTGCGGAAAGTTATGTTCGTCGGCACAAAGTCAGTTTATGTCAGTTTCTAGCTATCAAACTTAAGCTTGGTATAGCGGTGTTGTTTTATCAGTTATAAAAGTCCAACTACGGTTTCATAATCACTGAAAATAACGTGTACGAAGAAGAGATTAACCGCGCCCTGTTGAAGATTCGTGAGTCACGAAAGTGGCGTAAAATCTTGGTCGATTATTTTGCAGATAAGTAACCGAGTTTAACTGCTGACTATCAGGCATTTCTAATGCCTATCCTTAGAGTTGTTCTGAACCAGAGGCTTTGTTCTTTTTGAAATATTTGAACGCTGTCCAAACGACATAAGCCGCAACGCCCACAATCAATGCAGAGCGAAGGAGAATGGGCGCATCATGTTCAAGCTGGCCAACATGCGGCACAATACTGGCAAATAATCGACTGGTAAAAAACAGCCCCATTACTAACATAACAATCTTATTCATGTGACCTGCCATTCAATTGAGTACGTTGCACAGAATGAGTTATGTTGGCGATTACACGGCCAAAAACGATTCTGCTCGAAATAAAAGCATGCGCTTCTCAAGAGCGCCCGTCAACGCGATATCAGCTTAAAGCCAGTAAGCTAAAGTTTCGTTTTTGGAAGTGATTTGTTCTGCTGTTGGAGTTTCGAGTTCAAGACTGTTGTGAGGTCGATGACACCTTTCTGTGAATTTGATTTTCCGGAATTATTATTCTGATTTATGATCGCATGCAATCTAGGGGGGACAAATGTCCTCCTCTTTGTTTCTATCGGCGCAATAAGATAGGTGCTACAAAAATCAAATAATAAAGGACACCCCGATGGATCTATTCGCCCTACTTGATATCAATAATACCTTAGTCAATATCCCAATAGGGGATGGCTACGCGATGAGCTGGATTGAAGCATTCGGCACCGTATTTGGGTTGCTGTGTATTTGGTTTGCAAGCCAAGAAAAAACCATTAATTACCTGTTCGGGTTACTGAATGTCACCTTATTTGCGGTTATCTTTTTCCAAATTCAGTTATACGGACTGTTACTGCTTCAACTCTTTTTCTTCTGCGCCAACATTTACGGCTGGTACGCATGGACACGCCCTAATGAGCAAGGTGAAACGCTAGAAGTTCGCTGGTTGAGCCAAAATAAGCTGGTGGCAACGGCTGCAGCCTGTGCGATTTCGATTGCACTGCTCACAATGTATATCGACCCATTCTTCTTTGCGTTGGCAAACATCGCGGTTGATAGCTTGAATCTATTTGGTGCTGATTTAACGGAACCAGTACTTGAACCTGATGCGTTCCCATTCTGGGATGCCACGATGACCATTCTATCTATTGTTGCTCAAGTTCTTATGACACGTAAGTATGTTGAAAACTGGATACTGTGGATTGTGATTAACATTATCAGTGTTGGTATTTATGCGACGCAGGGTGTGTACGCAATGTCTGTTCAATACGCAATCTTAATGTTTATTGCGGCAAACGGTACTCGTGAGTGGGCACGCACAGCTAAACGAAACAGTGATAAATCGTTGACTCAAGCAACGGCGTCTTAGGAGTGAAGATGGCAAAGCAACCTCATATTGGCGTTGATGAAACGCAAATTGCTCCGTTAGTCATTGTTTGTGGTGAGCCTGATAGAGCGAATCGAATCGCGAGCTTGCTTGAAGATGCCGAGATGGTTTCTGAGAACCGAGAGTATCGAATCTTCACTGGAACTTATCAAGGGAAAGCGATATCAGTTTGCAGCACTGGTATTGGCGCACCTTCAATGATCATTGCGGTAGAAGAACTTAAGTTTTGTGGTGTGACTCATATCGTCAGAGTAGGGTCTGCAGGTGCGATGCAGTCACATATCGGGCTTGGTGAGCTAATTATTGCAGAGGGCGCGGTTCGCGATGAGGGTGGTTCTACCGCTTACGTTAAGCCGTCGTATCCCGCCTATGCAAGCTTCTCTCTGCTTAAAGAGCTAGACAACTTCTTGCAGCAGCAAACAACACCTTACTATTTGGGCACGGTACGCTCACACGACAGTTTTTATACCGATGACGAGCAGGCGCTTTGTCAGTACTGGAATGGCAAAGGCATTTTAGGTGCAGACATGGAAACATCCGCGCTGTTTACCGTGGGACGCTTGAGAGGGCTTAATGTAGCTTCTATCTTGAACAATGTTGTCTTGTACGAACAAGAAGTAAAGGAGGGCGTTGGGCAATATGTCGATGAGGCAGAGGCAATGATGCAAGGAGAGCGGCTAGCATCATTAGCGGCACTGGAAGCATTAATTACTCAATAAGAGCCTGAATAAATGCAAGGCGAAAGCGATGGGAGACCGTCGCTTTTTTATTGGGTTCTCTCCTGTGGTTTAAGTGGTTACAATCGTTTGAATATAAACAGCAGTAATGCAATGAGAGAGTAAGTATGAAGATTGCACCATACTCAAGCGGACGCTTTAAAAATTACTTAGAACAAAAAAGCTCTGAATTTAGAGATCTCATCTACCAACACCAAGTTAACTCTCGTTACTTCAATCAAAACGATGAAATCCTACGTCAAGGTGAGCAGCTTCAGTATCTTTATGTAGTGCCCGCAGGGAGAGTCTCTATGAGTATTTCTGCAGCTAATGGGCGACGCTTTCAATTGGGTGAGGTGAATTGCGATTACCATATCTTCGGTGAGATGGAGTTTTTCACGCAGACCCCTTGTCAGTGGAACGTAGTGGCTGATGAACACATGCAAGTTGATGTTATTTGTATCCAGAAACTATCAGAAGCGCTACATGAAAATCCGGAGATGATGTTCTTTTTCGTAAGCGTGTCATGAAC
>NZ_JBFROH010000042.1:0-1348 GCF_041471425.1 Vibrio sp. 10N.261.52.C2
GGCTCTTCTCCGCTTAGATGAGTCTATAAATTAACAATAAAACCGGTAACACATTGATTTATAATCGCTTCCCACCTTATATCTCAGTATTGTAGTTTGTCGTTATTATCTTCCGCTCTATTTAACTTTAAAGGCCAATCCGTACAGTCTGTAACGCTCGAAGAAAGCTCTCATTCAGTACTCGTCAAATGCAAGCGAGATAGACGCTGTAAAGTTGTTGACCCTGAGACTGGAGCACCGCGCACAGTCGACCACTATGTTCACCGTCGCCTGTCGGATTTACCTGTCAGTGGTCGCCCTTGCGTTATAGAAATTGAATTGGCTCAGACAAGAGATAGGCTCGGCCGAAGGTTGGTTGAAGCGACTGATTTTGTTGATAAGGGGAGTCGTTATACCAAGAGATTCTGTCACTTTATTAGTGGACTATGCCGCTATATGAGCATCCACGCAGTGTCTAAGCATTTAGACATACGCTGGGAAACCGTGAAAAATATCGATAAAGCATTTCTGTTATCTACCTTGCCTGCTTTAGAGCCTAAGAGGTTGACCAACCTTGTTCATATTGGCGTTGATGAAGTCGCCAGGGCTAAAGGCCATGACTATATGACCGTCGTTTATGATCTCGTTTCAGGACAACTTATTTGGGTTGACCATGGGCGGACTTCAAACGTACTCATCAACTTTTTTGAACAATTATCACCGCAAACGAGGGACGGCATCCAAGCGGTATCAATGGATATGGGGCAATCTTACCAATCAGCAGTGAGAAACGCTCTTCCGAATGCAGACATCGTTTTTGACCGGTTTCACGTTATGCAGAACTACTCTCTTCTGATAAGGAAAGAGCGTAATAAAGCGTTTAGGAAAGGAACACATGACGAGAAGAAAATGCTTAAAGGGACGCTATTTTTACTCCTCAAAAATGCGCCGAAATTAAGCGATAAGCAGTCAGATAGGCTAGATGATTTACTTGAAAGCAATAAGACTCTTTGTACGATTTATATGCTCAAAGAGCAGCTTCAAGCCTTATGGGATGAACGTAATTTTGACCTGATGATCGCAGCTCTTGATGCGTGGTGCCAGCTTGCTAAAAAGACGAGGATCTTATCTCTCATCAACTTCGCAGACGCGCTTTGGGAGAGAAGAGTTGGGATCTGCAATTATGCAAAATATAAGCTGACGAATGCCCGAGTGGAAGCAGGGAATGTATCGATAGGTCTTCTTAGACGGCGAGCCCGAGGAGTAAGGGATACTGATTACTTTAAATTGAAGATTAGACAAACCTCAATCCTAGAAACTCACTCTACCATTTACCCAGAAATCAAGCTCATCTAAGCGGAGAAGAGCC
>NZ_JBFROH010000043.1:0-124310 GCF_041471425.1 Vibrio sp. 10N.261.52.C2
CGCTAATCCGCGATGAACCAAAAAAAAGCCCAAACCTTCCTGTTTGGGCTTAGGGGAAAGGGCTCCGAAGAGCCTACGCTAATCGTTTTAATCTTTTGACTGTTAGATTGAAGTCTAGTTTAGATTCTCTAAAGTGCGATTTTTCTTTTTGGAAATAGTGACTTGAATTGATATTTATATAATTAGCTGTTGATTTACAAGCGCTTGCACACTGACTTATATGGCCGATAGAATAGAAAAAGCCCAAACAATTAACGTTGTTTGGGCTTTTTGTTTATTAAGGTGTATTCAGTGCGAACGCTTTTAGAAAAGGTTCTTATCGCGCACGAGTTCGCGTGGTAAACCGTTCTTCACTCGGTTGCCAACCCACTTACCAAGGCCGATGATTGCACCATTGTACTTCACTAGTACTTCACCTTTTCCTGACAAGTTTTCAGGGCGAACATCGCGGCCCATGAACCATTCACGAGCATCTTCAATACTAAGCTCTACAACATTAGTTTCATTACCTGTTGCGAGCGTTGTCGCTACTTGGTGCTGCCAGCGGTAACCTTTTTTATGGGTTTCAGCGATCTTGATTCCCATGCGAGAAAAACGGAACTCACCGATCATCGGCTCTAGCGCTTCTGGGAATAGCCAAACGTCTTTGTCGCGAATCCAAACCTGAGTATCGCTTGACAATTCGATATCGAGAGTACTCATTAGTTGTTCAGCGACTTCTTGCTGAGTTTTCTTTGATGCTTTTTCAAATGGGAATTTACCCATACGTTTTTTAACTTCTGGTGGAGTAACAGACGCTAGTTTACGGATACGTGCAACAAAGAAACCTTCAGAGTCATAGACCTGTGGGAAGATGTGAAGAAAGCCTTCTTCTGTCGTGGTTGCTTTTGCGTTGTCGAATAGTGATTCAAGAGATTCAAATTCAACCGCATCACCAAAGGTTTCTTTTAAGTGATGACACACTTGTTGGTTCTCTTCGGTGCTAAGCGTACACGTTGAGTAAACCAAAACACCATTAGGTTTAAGAGCATGGAATGCACTTTCAATCAGATCTTTTTGCGTGTCGGCAATATTGACCACAGATTGATACGTCCAGTTCTTCATCGCATCGGCGTCTTTACGAATGGTACCTTCGCCAGAGCAGGGTGCGTCTAGCAACACAGCATCAAACTGTTCTGGTAACCAACCACCAAAAACTCGACCGTCAAAGTTACTTAGAGCGGCATTACGAACGCCACAACGTTCGATGTTAGCGTGAAGGACTTTCACACGGCTTGCTGCATACTCATTGGCAACCAATACACCGCGATTATTCATTAGCGCAGCGATTTGCGTTGTTTTAGAGCCGGGTGCAGCCGCAGTGTCTAGCACCGCTTGGTAATCAGCTTCGCCTTGGAAAAGTGCCGAGGGTGGCATCATCGAGCTGGCTTCTTGGATGTAGAAAAGACCAGACATGTGTTCTGCCGTATTACCTAGTGGCGCTTCACTTTCGTCCGCTGTAATCCAAAAGCCCGTTTCACACCAAGGTACAGGTTCCAGTTCCCAGCCTTTCTCTTTTGCTCGTACTAGGAAGTCTTCAACACTGATTTTCAATGTGTTGATTCGAATACTTTTACGAAGTGGTTTTTGGCATGACGCAACAAAAGAAGCCATATCTAGATGACTAGGCATGATTGCTTCGATGTGCGTTAGGAATTCTTCAGGAATATATACGTTAGCGTGCAAAAGAGTATCTCGATTTATTGCATTAATGCGGGGAGTTTAAAGCAAAATGAGGCCGTCCTAAACCATATTTGCAGCAAACAGCAAAAATGCAGCCTAATGGCTGCATTTTGATGAAGAATTAATCTTCCAGAAACGTCAGAGAGTTCACTCTATGGACGAGGAATTGCGGTTCTCCATGATTTCCACTCATCTTCGGCTTGAGGATAGAGATAGAAAGACTGATCTTCGCTTGCTACTGGTTGAAGTTCATTTGTCGGTGGCGTTGAGAATGTAATACCACCTCTTAACAAGCTGTCTACCGTTCCGGCTTTGATGTTTGCGCCTGACAGGCCGATAGAGACATCGACGCCCGACACGTTCCAGAACACGGTGTTTGCGCGGATTAGATACGCGTAGTCAGGTTCTATTTGAATCGTAGATATGATGCGATCAGCAAACTCGCCCAGCTGAACATCTATAACACTGCCAATTTCTAGTTCACGGAATAGGATAGGTGTACCTTCAGATACTGAGCCGCGCGTTTCGCTTTGCAGTTGGAATATCTTGCCTTCAGGCTGCACAGGTCCTTTGCTAAGCTCAAATTTCGTGTTTCTTTCACCTTTGCCCGGGTCTACGTTGATGTGTTTAGAGAGCAGCGCAGAGACGTTTTTGATGCCATTAAGGCCAATCTCAGGTTCTGCCAACCAGAAGTGACTGTTCGTCACGGCAATCTTGTCGACGTACTCAGGTAAAATACGCGCAGTAATTTCAATGCCGCCCTTGTTGAAGTTCGGAATCACCAAAGTAACCTCACCAACAGTGACACCTTGATATTTGATCGCCATGCCCTTGTTGACTTCTTGATCGCCAGAAGAGGTGATAGTAATCGCGCGGCCAAATTTTCGAGCAGATTTTGAATCTTTGTAAAGCTTCCACACGTCACCAAGTTTGTTGTCGATTCCCGGCAGAGAGTCAAAAGCAATACCGCCTTGGATAAGGGTTTTAACTGGTGCCGCTTTAATGCTGATACCCGATAGCGACGCATCAACCTCAACGCCTGATCGGTTCCAGAAAACAGTGTGCTTGTTGAGTAAGTGCGTGTAACGATTTTCGATTGTGACTTTGATTCTTACGCCACCGTCGGCAAGCTGAAAATCAGAAATACTACCCACTTGTAGGTTGCGGTAGAGGAGTGGACTGCCTTTAGAAATTGAAGGTAACTCACTGGCAAACAAAGAAAGTGTCTTTGAACCAGACTGATTAAACTTAGCAATTTCTGCTAACGACTTACTTTGGAAAAGTTGGTAGTCCGTTCGAGCTTCAGATTTACCTTCACTCACAAAGCTAATCGAGCCGGTAAGAAGCTGTTTTGCTGGTGGGACCGTAACACTCAAGCCTGATTCGGTTAGCTCTGCAGTCGCACTACCTGTCACAAAGAAACGGTTGTGGCTTTTGATAAGGTGCGCGTACTCATTATCGATAAGTGCATCCATGAAGACTTCGTGTTTATCAGAGCCCGTACCAACACCATCAACTAATCCCACATGGATGATAGAGCCAACGGCAATGCCTTTGTAGAGAAGTTGTGTACCGACATCTAACCCGAACGAATTGTTCGACGTTAAGCGAATCGCAACGGATTTCTCTTGTTCCTGACTGAATTCATTTTTGCGGATTGCAGTAAATCGACGCGCCTTTTCACCTTCACCCGGTACCAAGGTTAAAAAGTTACCTGTCACTAAGTTGGCAATATTTTTCATGCCTGTAAGCGATAGTTCTGCTTCTTCTAGAACGAATTTACTGCCGCTATTCAAAAAGTCACTGAATGCAGGCTGGATAGCGGCAGATGCAACGACGTTTTCGCGCCCTTCACTTAAGGATAAGTCAGTGATTTGACCGATTTCGATTCCTCGATACATGATCGGAGCACCCGTTGCACTGATCTTATTATCATCGGGAACGGCGATCTTGATAGAGATACCACGACCCGCTGTTTTCAAATCTGGGTAGAGCTTGAACTTGGTATTCATCTTAACCGGTTGGCCTTCTCCCGGAGAGTCGACCGCAATTGAACCGCCAAGCAATGCACTTAGGCTTTCTAAGCGAACATCAACACCAGAAAAACCAATACTTGCACCCAAACCACTGACATTCCAAAAGCGGCTTTGGTCGGTGATGATATGGCTGTATTCGTCTTTAATCGACGCTTGAATCGTAACGGATTTAGCGTTGTCGTTTAGTTGGTAGTTGTAAACTTCACCAATTGGAATTTTGCGGTAAACGATTTGAGAACCAACAGACACACCGCCTAGATCTTTGGTCGTCAGTGAAATATTCAAACCTTCAGAAGCCAGTAAGTCGGAAGGGGATGATTCTAAGGCTTGGAAAACGGTTTCTGGGTCTTCTTTGGTTTCGCTCGGGTGTATAGCAATATAGTTACCTGAAACAAGAGCGTCTAACCCTGAGATACCCGACAAACTTGCCGTTGGCTTCACAAGCCAAAAACGAGTGCCTTTTGAGAGAAGCTTCTTAGCTTCTGGGTAGATGTCAGCATCAACGTAGATGCTCGATAAATCTTTGGACAAGGTGATGTCACGCACCATACCCACCTCTAAGCCTTGGTAACGAATCGTTGTTCGACCTGCGACTAAACCTGCGGCATCTGAGAAGTATATCTGCACACGTTGCCCGGCATCGTGTATCGATTTCATGACCAACCAACCGGCTAATGCAACGGTTAATATCGGTAGAATCCACAAAGGTGAGATGCCTTTGTTTTTCCTTACTTCTGGTGAATATGACGTTTGTGATTGGTTATCGTTGTTCATTCACTGACTCATCTTTAGAGGTGTAGTTATCCCAAATTAGCCTAGGATCTAAGCTTTCCGCTGCCAGCATCGTGAGAACAACTACGACGCCAAAAGCGACTGCACCATAACCTGGTGTAAAGTTTAAAATCTGTCCACGGTCGACCAAGGTCATCATGATCGAAATAACGAACAGGTCCATCACCGACCATTTCCCCACCCATTTCACAATGAAATAGATGGTCATGCGTTGTCTGTGGTAAACGGCGCGCTTCATCTTGATACAGATTAAGATGTACGCGAGGCCGAGTATTTTCGCGACGGGCACGACGATACTGGCAATAAAAATGATCGCTGCAATGCCGTACATATCGCTATTAATCAGCGAAGCGACACCGGAAATGATGGTGTCTTCTAGCCTTTGACCGTTGGTAATAAGAATAGAAATAGGAATGACATTGGCTGGCACGATAGCCACGGATGCGGCAAATAGCAGAGCCCAAGTTTTCTGTATAGAGTAGGGTTTGCGGTGGTATAAGTCATGGTGACAACGCACACAAGTATGACCGTCAGGCTGAGATAGGTGACAGTTGTGACAGTGTACGTTCTTACTCTCATCAAAAGAGTACTCAGATTCTTTTGCCCAAGCTTCCCAGTAGCGACGCACACTGATACGGCTTACTAGTAATACGCTGAATAGCTGCAGAAGAATCAGGCCAATCAAACCAGGGCCGACGAAAATGTCTGAGTAATCTTGCAGTTTGAAACATGAGACTGCCAAACTTACCAGAAACACATCCAACATCATCCAATGTTTGAGAGTCTGAATAATGGCTAATGCATAACGAAAGGGTGTGAAGATCTTAAAACGCAGTGATGCATGAGTGATGAGTACCGAGGTGCACACCAGCAACGGAGCGATCGAACTGCAGAACAGGATCAGCAAACCAAGTAGAGGAAAGCCTTCGCCCATTAAGGTAAAAACACCCGATGGTAACGTCGCGGGTATCATGACGCCAATCAGGCGAATACTGATGAATTCAAAAAAGTGCGATGGGATAAACAGCAATAAGCAGGTAATTGCAATTGCTAGGTTTCCAGAGAGGCTAGGGGTCCCGCCTCTATAAAGCTGAGTTCCGCATCTTGGGCAGTAAGCAGATTTCCCTAAAGGGATGTCCATTTTATCTACGGGAAGTTCGCAGCCCTGGCAAAGACGCACTGAGCTGCTGTCGCATTGGTGTTTTGTTGATAAAGGGTTGGTTACAGATGGGGAGGTCACGCGACCTCCCAAGTTGAAAAGTAAGTTAGGTGAGCAACCCGACTTAAAGACTCAGAGCCACAAACATCAGGCGTGCGATTGCACACTGCCGTAGAGTGTTTGATAGAGTCCTTGTTGTTCAACCAATTCACCATGTGTTCCCGTCTGTGTGACTTGTCCATCTTCTAAAACATAGATTAGATCGGCTTGTTTCACCGCTGATAATCGATGAGCCACTATCAAAGTTGTGCGATCTTTCAAAAACTCGCTCAACGCTTTATGCAGTGCTGACTCTGTTGCTGTATCGAGTGCAGATGTCGCTTCATCAAGAATAACAAACTTAGGATTGCTCAGCACCATACGAGCTATTGCTAAGCGTTGTCGTTGACCACCAGACAGTCGAACGCCATTCCTACCAATTTGTGTATCTAAGCCATTGCTCAGTTGCTTGATGACATCTTGCATTTGAGCGACTTCAAGCGCACGCCACAACGACATTTCGTCGTATTCAGCACCAAGGGTCAGATTATGCCTTAATGTGTCGTTAAAGAGTATAGGTTGTTGTAAAACAACGGCAATTTGATTGCGTATTACATCAAAGCTGATGTCATCGGTTGTTTCACCGTTATAGCGAATGCAACCTGAGTCTGCTTGGTAAACCCCAATCAGCAACTGGATTAGCGTGGATTTACCACCGCCACTTGCGCCCACCAAAGCGACTTTCTTACCTGCAGGGATGTGCAGCGATAGCCTATTTAAAACAGTGTTTTCTAATGTGTAAGAGAATGTAACGTCTTCGATGTCAACTGTCACTTCTTGATCTTCAGTAAATGGGTTCACTTTACTGATAGGGCGCTTCTCTTCTTCTAACTGAAGAAGATCGTTGATGCGTTGCAGTGCCGCTTTCGCGCTATACCAAGAGAATTGAATCCCTAGTAGCTCTTGGACCGGGCCTAACATGAACCACAAGTAGCCAAATACCGCGAAAATCTGACCAATGGTTAAGTCACTGAATAACACCATTAGCATAGCGACGGCACGGAAAAGCTCGAAACCTAGTAAGAACAGCAGAAACGAAACACGGCCAGCAGCTTCAGATTGCCAAGCGTATTTGTCGGCATCGATTCTTACTTGGTTTGCTTGAACCTTAAGTTCATCGAGAAAGATACGTTCTTTATTCGCCGCACGCAGTTGGTAAATGCCGTCTAAGGTTTCCACCAAACGGTTTTGAAAGCGCTCAAAAGATTGGTTTTCGTATTTCTTAAGGTGTTTGACCCTGCTGCCTAGTTTACGGGAGAAATAAATCACAACAGGATTGACCAGTAAAATGAACAACCCTAAACGCCACTCTAGCCACAACAGCACGATCGCTGTACCGAACACGGTCAGGAAGCTGATGATAAATTTAGAAAGAGTCGAGCCAATGAACTTATCTATTGTCTCTATGTCTGTTATTAGGTGGGCGTTGATACCGCCGCTGCCTTTGGTTTCGTATTGTCTAATACTGATGCGACCAAGCTTATCTATCATCTTGCTGCGCATTTGATAGGTAATTGTTTTGGACACAAGCGTAAACTGGCGCCCTTGCAGAATGTTCAACGCTTGGCTAACGGAGCGCATGATAATCACTAACAACAAAGTTAGTGCTATATAGCCAGTCGGTGTTTGTAATGAAGATGGAAGTAGGTGGTTCATCATCTCTAAGCCTGAAGCGGGCTTATCGAGTAATACTTCATCAACCATTAATGGCATGAGCAACGGGATAGGGACACTAATGAGAGTTGCAAATATGGCAATAATGTTAGCAAACAGTAATTTGGACTTGTGTTTTTTTACTTGAGTTATTAACCAAGAACGGCTAATAGTGTCTTCTGAATTGTTCATTGTAATGAGAATAAGTCCTATTTAGTTTGATGGCCGCATTCTACTGCGTTCTCTTGATAATGGAAGTCTCAATTTAATTGGAAGTTAATATGAAAATAGAACATTACCAACGCTTAACCAAACAAGCCGTTGCATTAATTGAATCAGAAACCGATCTAACTGCTAATCTTGCTAATATCAGTTCATTATTATTCATGGAATTGGATGACTTGAATTGGGCGGGTTTCTATTTAATGAAGCAGGATTTAGCTAAGGAAAAAGACGAACTTGTACTGGGTCCTTTCCAAGGTCAACCTGCTTGTGTGCGAATTCCGGTCGGGCGTGGTGTGTGTGGAACTGCGGTTGCGACGAATACAGTTCAGCGCATTCATGATGTTCATGAGTTCGAAGGTCACATCGCTTGTGACGCTGCAAGTAACTCAGAAATCGTTATTCCGTTCTCGATTGGCGGAAAAATCGCGGGCGTTCTTGATATTGATAGCCCAAATGTTGGTCGTTTTTCTCAAATTGACGAGGACGGATTGACATTTTTCATGGCAGAAGTGGAAAAGCTGCTTAATTCGCACGCGAACAAGGCATAAATTATTCTCTTACTGTGGTTTTTCCCAAGCATCTCTCTATAATACGTAAAAATATTTTCTTAATGCTCGCGGAAAACCGCAAAAACCAGGAACCCACATGGAAAACACTGAAAAGTTAAAAAACAGCAAAGAAGTTATCGCATATATTGCTGAATGTTTCCCTAAATGCTTTACTCTAGAAGGTGAAGCGAAGCCACTTAAAATTGGTATTTTTCAAGATCTTGCTGAACGTCTAAATGAAGACGAAAAAGTAAGTAAGACTCAGCTTCGTGCAGCGTTAAGACAGTACACATCATCATGGCGTTACCTGCACGGCGTAAAAGCTGGCGCAGAACGTGTTGACCTAGACGGCAACGCGTGTGGCACACTAGAAGAAGAGCACGTTGAACACGCTAAAGCTACACTTGCAGAAAGCAAAGCGAAAGTTCAGGCTCGTCGTAAAGAACAAGCACAAAAAGCTCGTGAAGAAGGCAAAGCGAAACCTAAGGCGAAGAAAGCTCAACAGCCTCGTCGTCAAGCGCCTAAAGCACCAAAAGTAGAAAAGCCTGTAGAAACACGCGCTTTGAACGCTGACGAATTCATCGCTGGCAAAGAAGTAAATGTGAACATGGGTAAAGGAAACATGGCTGCGACCATTGTTGAAATCAATAAGGAAGATGTGCGTGTTCAGTTAGCAAACGGCCTACAAATGGTTGTTAAAGCGGAGCACTTGCGCGCTTAAAGGAGATACTCCTACGCATGAAATGCCGTTCAAAATTGACACTGATTGCTGCTAGCTTTTGGCTAGCAGCTTCAGCTCAGGCTCTTGAAGCCAAATTAGATCAGGACGATTTACCTCTACTCGCTCCTGAGGTCCAACACGAAACTGCTAGTAAACGTGTTACTTCTCGATTTACTCGTTCTCACTATAAACACTTCAATCTCAACGATGATTTCTCTCAAGCTATCTTTAATCGTTACTTAGAGATGCTGGATTATAATCGTAATATCTTCACTCAAGCTGATATTGACTCTTTCTCTGCGTCATCTAAACAAATTGATGATCAGCTGAAATCGGGCAATAACCAGATTGCATTCGATGTTTATAATCTGTCTATGCAGAAGCGTTTTGAACGTTTTCAATATGCATTGTCTTTGCTAGATACAGAGATTAAGTTTGATACCGATGAAAGTATTGAGCTCAATCGTAGTGAAGCTGAGTGGCCAAAAGATATCGCTGAAGTGAATGAGCTTTGGAGAAAACGCGTTAAATATGATGCGTTGAATCTAAAACTTACTGGTAAAGAGTGGCCAGAGATTCAAGAAGTTTTGGAAAAGCGTTACAACAATGCGATGAAGCGTATTACGCAATCGCATAATGAAGATGCTTTCCAGATCTACATGAACGCATTTGCGCGTGAAGTTGATCCTCACACAAGTTACCTTTCTCCAAGAAATGCAGAACAATTCCAATCTGAGATGAACCTATCTCTAGAAGGTATTGGTGCTGTGCTTCAGATGACAGACGACTACACCGTTATTCGCTCTTTAGTTGCTGGTGGCCCTGCGTCAAACAGCAAACAATTGAGTGATGGAGACCGCATTGTTGGTGTTGGTCAAGATGGCGAAGAAATTGTTGATGTTATCGGCTGGCGTTTAGACGATGTAGTACAACTTATTAAAGGCCCTAAAGGGACCAAAGTTAAGCTACAGATCTTGCCTGATGGTAAAGATGCAAAAAGTCACGTTGTCACAATTGTTCGCGATAAGATTCGTTTAGAAGACCGCGCTGTTAAATCAGAAGTGATCGAGAAAGACGGCAAGAAAATTGGTGTATTAGAAGTACCAAGTTTCTACGTTGGCCTTTCTAAAGATACCGATAAACTGATCACCGAGCTTAAAGAGCAAGGTGTTGAAGGTATTATTGTTGACCTCCGAAACAACGGTGGTGGTGCACTGACTGAAGCAACTGAACTCTCTGGTTTGTTTATCAAAGAAGGACCTGTTGTTCAGGTTCGTGATAGCTACGGTCGTGTCAAAGTGAACAGCGATACTGATGGTCAAATCAGTTACCAAGGCCCGTTAACGGTATTGGTGAATCGCTACAGTGCTTCAGCGTCTGAAATCTTTGCAGCAGCGATGCAAGATTATGGCCGTGCAATTATCTTGGGTGAAAACTCTTTCGGTAAAGGTACGGTGCAACAGCATCGCTCTTTGAATCATATTTATGATTTGTTCGATAAAGAGTTAGGCTACGTTCAATACACAATCCAAAAATTCTACCGAATCAATGGTGGTAGTACGCAAAACAAGGGTGTAGTACCTGATATTGCTTACCCAACGCCAATTGATCCTGCAGATACTGGTGAAAGTGTTGAAGACAACGCTCTTCCTTGGGACAGCATCGACAAAGCGAAGTACTCAGTGTTACAGCGTAACGATGAGCAGATCGCAGCGTTGACGGCTAAACACGAAGCTCGTATCGCAACAGACATGGAATTTGGCTTTATCGCGCAAGATATTGAAAAATATAAGGCAGATAAAGACGACAATGACCTTTCTCTGAATGAAAAGGTTCGTCAACAAGAGAGTGATGATGCGGATGCGCTTCGTCTAGAGCGTATTAACCAACGTCAAAAAGCCGCTAAGTTAGAGGCATTTAAAACGTTGGATGATATTCCAAAAGACTACGAAGCCCCGGATGCTTATCTTGATGAATCAGTTGCTATCATGCTGGATATGATCAAGAAATAAACAAAATACCTGTTATAAGGTGATTGTTTAAAGACGTACTATTTGAAAAGCGAGCTTAGGCTCGCTTTTTTTGTACCTGTGTTCTTGCCTCGAATAATGTCATGTTAACGGCATGCTTCCTCGCTTTTTAACTTGCTGCAGAACCACTGTTATTTGATTTTCGGCTGTGAAGTACACTGTAAAAATAACTAAACTTAAGTATTATTTTTCGATTGATAATGACATTTAAGTTACTTCGCACTTAAAATTTAGTGACTTAGATCATATTTTTTCGCTTTCTATTCATTACGTGCCTAAGCTTAAAGAAAACGAGGGGACGCTTATGAAATGGATTCTACTATTTTTATCTTGTTTAAGTTTTGTGGCTTTTGGGAGCGAGGTCGCTTCGAGTAGCCAACAATCAAAAAGTGATAGTAATCTATCTCATTTTGACCTTCCTTTGCTGCTTGGTGATTGGTATTTGATGAATCCTGATCCTGAGCAAGGCACTGAAAACTTTAGAGCGATCAAGCTCACTCTTGATTCAAACTACTCATTCACTATCGATATCCAAAAGAAAGACTACAGTGTCGATCATTGGGAAGGTTTGTATAACGCCAATGAAGACACGATTATTTTGGGTTTGAATACCTCAGAACCTCAGGTTTACGCGTACAGCAGTAATCACAACATGCTGAATCTTAACGGTGTTATGTTCACCAAGGCCTTGCCAAATGCATTGGCGGGAATCTGGTCCAGTGCCCAACTGTCTGGAAGCGATCTACGTGCGAGTAACATTCAAAAAATGGATTTAGTCCTTCAGCCGGACTTTATATTCATGTTCCGAGTATCAGATGAAGAAGGTGGTGAAGTCATTCGTCGCGGGGTGTATTACACAGAAGGCGATCAACTAGTGTTACTTTATGAGAACGGTGAACACGGCACTCGATATACACTGAACAGCGATGTGTTAACGCTGCAAGGTGAAGAGGGAGATATGTTTGCGGTACTCAATCGCATTCGATAATCGTGAGTTTTAGCAGTAACGGCGTACTCGTTGATAATATTGTGCACAGTTCATTTCTTAGGCGTTCCTGTCTGATTTGATTGATAAAATAGCAAAACATGGAGGCATTTTCTTACAATGCCTCCTTTTTTTAATATTCCCCTTGTTTTATTGGCGCTCAACCTTTAGATATATACAGTTAAAAAATAATTACGTATAACGATCAAAAGGAACCCGTCATGGCACATACACCTCAAGCCAAGTATCGTAAAGATTATCAATCACCATCTCACACGATTTCTGAAATCGATCTTACTTTCGATTTGTACGACTCAGCATCCATTGTTACGGCTGTTTCTAGTGTTAAGCAGGAGAAAGACAGCACGACATTAGTACTTGATGGTGAAGGCTTGAAGTTGGTTTCTGTTTTGGTTGAAGGCAACGAATGGACTCAGTACGAGCAGTCTGAAACTCAACTTACGCTGAATGACCTTCCAAAAGAATTTACTCTAACCATCGTTACCGAAGTTAACCCTGAAGGGAACAGTGCACTTGAAGGCTTGTACAAGTCGGGTGGCGCGTTCTGTACTCAATGTGAAGCTGAAGGTTTCCGCCGTATCACTTACTACATGGATCGCCCAGATGTGTTGGCGAAATTCACTACAACGGTAATTGCAGACAAAGCAGAGAACCCATTCTTATTAAGTAATGGTAACCGTGTAGATGAAGGTGAAGGTGAAAACGGTCGTCATTGGGTGAAGTGGCAAGACCCACATCCAAAACCAGCGTACTTGTTTGCTTTAGTAGCGGGTGACTTTGATGTACTTCGTGACGCATACACTACACAATCGGGTCGTAAAGTTGACCTAGAAATCTTTGTTGATAAAGGCAATCTAGACCGTGCGAGCCACGCGATGGTTTCTTTGATTAACTCAATGAAGTGGGACGAAGAACGTTTCAATCTTGAATACGACTTAGACATCTACATGATCGTAGCCGTTGATTTCTTCAACATGGGTGCGATGGAAAACAAAGGCTTGAACGTATTCAATTCGAAGTTCGTTCTAGCAAACGACCAAACTGCAACGGATACAGATTACCTAGGTATTGAAGCAGTAATCGGCCATGAATATTTCCACAACTGGACAGGTAACCGAGTGACGTGTCGCGATTGGTTCCAGTTAAGTCTGAAAGAAGGCTTAACGGTATTCCGTGACCAAGAATTCTCATCTGATCTTGGTTCTCGCGCAGTAAACCGTATTAACAATGTACGTATCATTCGCGGTCCACAATTTGCAGAAGATGCTAGCCCAATGTCTCATCCAATTCGTCCAGAAAAAGTGATAGAAATGAATAACTTCTATACTTTGACCGTGTACGAAAAGGGCAGTGAAGTGATCCGTATGATCCACACATTGTTGGGCGAAGATGGTTTCCAAAAAGGCATGAAGCTGTACTTCGAACGTCACGATGGTACGGCTGCAACATGTGAAGACTTCGTCGCGGCAATGGAAGATGCGTCGGGCGTTGACTTATCTCGGTTCCGCTTATGGTACAGCCAGTCTGGTACGCCGACGCTGTCTGTTGAAAGTAAGTACGACGCAGAGAAGAAACAGTACACGTTAACAACTCGCCAAGTAACAGCGCCAACTCATGAGCAAACGGAAAAACAGGCTCTTCATATTCCTCTTGATATCGAGCTGTACACAGCTGCGGGTGAAGTTGTTGAGTTACAATGTAACGGTAAGCCAGTTCATAATGTATTAGATGTGAAAGAAGCAGAGCAAACGTTCGTGTTTGAAAACGTTTCTGAGCAACCGATCCCATCATTACTTCGTGAATTTTCTGCGCCAGTGAAACTGGAGTACAACTATTCAGATGAAGAACTGATCTTCCTAATGGTAAATGCACGCAATGAGTTCTCTCGTTGGGATGCGGGTCAAATGCTATTGGCGAAGTACATTCGCAGCAACGTTGAGAAGGTTCAACAGGGTCAAGCGTTTGAGCTTTCTGATTCTGTTGTTGATGCATTCCGTGGCGTACTGTTGAGTGATTCACTAGAGCCTGCGTTTATTGCAGAAATGCTTTCTTTACCAAGCCACAATGAAGTATCGGGTTGGTATGAGCGTGTTGATATTGATGCGGTCGCATCGGTTCTTAACTCGATGAAAGTTACATTAGCTGCAGAACTTGAAGACGAGTTAGCGGCGGTTTATCACAGCCACGCACTAACAGGATACACGATCGATCACGATTCGATTGGTAAGCGTACTCTACGTAAAGTTTGCTTAAGTTACTTAGCTCATACTGGGCAGGGTAATGACTTGGTTGTTGCGATGTATCAACAAGCGAATAACATGACAGATACGATGGCAGCAATGGGCGCGGCAAACAGTGCACAACTACCATGTCGTGAAACCTTGATGGTGGATTACAGTGACAAGTGGAAACACGATGGTCTTGTTATGGATAAGTGGTTTGCATTGCAAGGTACAAACCCAAGTTCAAACGCACTTGAAGTGATCAAAGCGTCGATGTCGCACCAGGCGTTCAGTTTGAAGAACCCGAACCGTACCCGTAACTTGGTCGGTTCATTCTTAAACATGAACCCGGTTCAATTCCACGACAAGTCTGGTCAAGGCTATGCATTTGCAGGCGAGATCTTACGTGAACTGAACAGCAGCAACCCGCAAGTGGCTTCACGTCTGATTGATCCACTTCTTAAATTCCGTAAGTACGACGATGAACGCCAAGCTCTGATCAAAAAAGAACTAGAGACGTTAAAGAACATGGACAACCTAGCAAAAGACTTGTTTGAGAAAGTGACGAAAGCACTAGAGGCTTAAGTCAGCGCGCATTCAGGTAACTGTTTGCTACAACGAAAGGTCATCAGTGGTAGAGAATATCTGCCACTGATTTTTTGTTTCTGGTTCATCGAATTTTCGATAAGCTAGAGCAGCTTCAAGTTCAGTTTCACCGTCAGACATCTAAAAGTGCCAAAAAACACTGGCACTGTATATTTATACAGGTATCGTATGAATCGCTATATTTTCCAACTTAACATCTCATATCAGCAGTTTTTGGCCAGCTATTCTGGTACGGCAAGTAAAGTTCAAGTGATAACAACAACAGGTTTACGCTTACAGTTACCTGCAACTCGATTCAGACCATTTCTTACACAAATAGGGGTTAGAGGGCAGTTTAGGCTGACAACTGACCAAAAAAATAAGTTTATTAAGTTAGAAGCTCTGTAAACCTTGGCATGCCTAGTGAGTTAAAAGGAATCTTAATCACATAATCAAACATTTCACCTCTTACCACCTCCAAAACAATTAACTATTTCTCAATAATGCTTTTACAATAAATGAATGCATTACCTTTGCTTAACTCGTTAGTAGAAAAGCGCTCAACGGCACGTTTCAAACACCAGATTAAGTGATCCCCCTAATAATAAAATATAATTCTAATTGTGGAGTGTGACTATGACCGCACGTGAAACTGTGGTTCCAGTTTTACTTGAAAAAGTTTACAAGCTGATTCAAGACAAACTTGACCTTGCTCATCGACCTCTCGTAACTCAACTTGCTCAACACTTGTTTAGTAACGTTTCTCACGACGATCTAACTCAGAGAAACGAATCCGATTTATATGGTGCTGTAGTTAGCTTATGGCATCACATCAATGAAAAGAAAGCCGACGAAATCTCTGTACGCGTATTCAACCCGACGGTAAGTCGTCAAGGTTGGCAGTCTACTCATACTATCGTTGAGATAGTCGTTCCAGACAGTCCATTCCTTGTTGATTCCGTAAAAATGGCATTGACTCGCCTAGACCTTTCTTCTCACCTTATGCTTCATAACCCAACACAAATCTCTCGCTCAGATAAGGGCAGTGTTGTCGGTGTAAGCAATAACGAAGGTGCATTCCAATCGCTTTTCCATATCGAAGTTGACCGTCTGAGTAGTAAAGCTGAAATGACAGCACTTAAAACGGAGTTGCTGGATATCTTTACCGACACTAGCTTAGTCGTGAACGATTGGTTGAAGATGGTTGAAAGACTTGAAGAAGTGACCAATCAAGTTGAACAGCAAAAAGAGAGCATTCCAGTAGACGGCCAGCGCTTTGATGAAACGTTGGCGTTTCTTCGTTGGTTAGGCCAACACAACTTTACATTCATGGGTTATAAGGAATATGACCTAGTTTCAGTTAACGGCGACACTGAGCTGCAACCGACCAAGGAGCAAGGTCTTGGTTTGTTTGCGAACTCAGACCGTGTACGTAACGTTAAGTTATCTGAGTTTTCTGATTCGGCACGCCTTGAAGCGAAAAAGCCTTATGTTCTTATCGTAACCAAGGGCAACACGGCTTCACGCATTCACCGCCCAGCTTACAATGATTACATTGGTATTAAGAAGTTCGATAAGAACGGTAAGGTCATTGGTGAGCACCGCTTTACTGGTCTTTACACATCTGCCGTTTATAACCAAACCGTTGAAACGATTCCTCTTGTTCGTGAGAAAGTAGAGCGAATCTTAGATGCGAGTGGTTACCGTGAGGGTTCATACTCTTACAAAGCTTTGCACAACATTCTTGAAAATTACCCACGTGATGAACTGCTTCAAGCACGAGAAGAAGAGCTACTTGAAGTGGGTACCGGTGTGGTTCAAATGCAAGATCGCGATCTCCTGCGTCTGTTTGTTCGCAAAGACCCGTTTGGTCGTTTCTTTAGCTGCATGGTTTACGTGACAAAAGATCGTTACAACACTGAGCTTCGTCGCCAAACACAGCGCATCTTGAAACAGTACTTTGGTTGTGAAGAAGAGGTTGAATTTACAACGTACTTCTCTGAAAGCCCGCTAGCAAGAACGCACTATATTGTTCGTGTTGATAACAACAACATGGATGTGGACGTGAAAACAATTGAGCAAAATTTAATGGAAGTATCGTCTACGTGGGATGACCGTCTGTCTGAATCTATCATTGCAAACTTCGGTGAAAGCAAAGGTCTTCCATTGTCGAAAGAGTACATGCGTGCATTCCCACGTTCGTACAAAGAAGACATGATGCCAGGTTCTGCTGTTGCCGACATTGAACGTTTAGAAGCGCTAAGTGAAGACAACAAACTGGGTATGCTTTTCTACCGTCCTCAAGAAGAAGCGGCAGATTCAAAAGCCGTTCGTTTGAAGTTGTTCTACCACAGCGATGAGCCAATTCACCTTTCTGATGTTATGCCAATGCTTGAAAACTTTGGCCTACGCGTTATCGGTGAATCTCCATATGAAGTGCGTAAAACCAACGGTGTGACCTATTGGATCCTTGATTTCTCTATGCTGCACAAGAGCGATAAGACCATTGATCTTCGTGAAGCTCGCGATCTTTTCCAACAAGCCTTTGCGGCAATCTGGGCGGGTGAGTTAGACAGCGATGGTTTCAACCGCTTAGTACTTGGCGCTGGTCTTTCTGGCCGTGAAATCTCAATCTTACGTGCTTATGCTCGTTACATGCGTCAAGTTGGTTTCCCATTCAGCCAACAATACATTGAAGACACATTGTCTCATTACCCAGAATTAGCGAAAGGGCTAGTGAGCCTATTCGGCAAGCGTTTTGACCCGAAACTGAAGGGCAGCGTAAAAGGCCAACAAGATCTTATTAAGAAGATCACTGAACAGTTGGATCATGTAGAAAGCTTGGATGATGATCGTATCATTCGTCGCTACATGGAAATGATCACTGCAACGCTTCGTACTAACTACTACCAAGTAGACGAGAATAAGCAGTCTAAACCTTGGTTGGCTCTGAAAATGAGACCAAGCGAGATTCCAGATATCCCTGCGCCGGTTCCTGCGTTTGAGATCTTCGTTTACGCACCAGACATTGAAGGTGTGCATTTACGTGGCGGTAAAGTAGCACGCGGTGGTTTACGTTGGTCAGACCGTCAAGAGGACTTCCGTACTGAGATTCTAGGCCTAGTTAAAGCGCAACAAGTTAAGAACACGGTTATCGTACCGGTTGGTGCTAAAGGTGGTTTCGTTTGTAAGCGTCAACACATGATGTCTGGCCGAGACGAGATCTTTGCTGAAGGTCAACGTTGTTACAAGCGCTTCATCCGTGCATTGCTAGACGTTTCAGACAACATCATTGAAGGTGAGGTTATCCCACCTAAGAGCGTTGTTCGTCACGATGAAGATGACCCATACTTGGTTGTTGCAGCCGATAAAGGCACCGCGACATTCTCAGATCTAGCGAACTCAGTAGCTGAAGAGTACAACTTCTGGCTAGGTGATGCGTTTGCATCGGGTGGCTCTAACGGTTACGACCACAAAGCCATGGGTATCACGGCGAAAGGTGGCTGGGAATCGGTTAAACGTCACTTCCGCGAAATGGGTATTAACTGTCAAAGCACAGACTTCACTGCCATTGGTGTGGGTGATATGGCGGGTGACGTATTTGGCAACGGTATGCTGCTATCTAAGCACATTCGCTTGCAAGCTGCGTTTAACCACATGCACATCTTCATTGACCCGAATCCAGAATCAGCATCAAGCTGGGTAGAGCGTGACCGTCTGTTTAATCTGCCTCGTTCAAGTTGGGAAGATTACAATAAAGACCTGATTTCTCAAGGTGGTGGCATCTTCTCTCGCCGAGCGAAGTCTATCTCTTTGACACCTGAAATTCAGAAAATGCTGGGTACCAAGAAAGCATCAATGGCACCAAACGACTTGATCAAAGCGATCTTGTCTATGAAAGTTGATCTACTTTGGAACGGCGGTATTGGTACTTACGTTAAGTCTTCTAGTGAGACTCATACCGATGTGGGTGACCGTGCAAATGACGTGCTACGTATCGATGGCCGTGACCTGAAAGCTAAGGTTGTTGGTGAAGGCGGTAACTTGGGTATGACTCAATTGGGTCGTATTGAATACGCTCTAACGGGCGGTCGAGTTAATACTGACTTTGTCGATAACGTTGGTGGTGTAGATTGCTCGGATAACGAAGTTAACATTAAGATCTTCTTGAATGGCTTGGTGTCTAATGGTGATCTTACCGTTAAGCAACGTAACCAAGTTCTTGAATCTATGGAAGATGAAGTAGGTGAAATCGTACTAGACGACGCTTACTGCCAAGCTGAGTCTATCTCTGTTACTGAGCATCAAGGTGTAGGCTTAGTGAAAGAGCAAATCCGCTTTATCCACACAATGGAAAAAGCCGGGTACTTAGACCGTGGTTTGGAATACATCCCAGATGACGAAACGCTGCTAGAACGTGAGAAGCAGGGCCAAGCACTAACAAGACCAGAGCTATCAGTATTGATCGCTTACGGTAAAATGGTTCTAAAAGAAGATCTTGTGAGTGATGACATTGCGAATGATGAGTTCCATGCTCAACAACTGATGCAATACTTCCCAACAGAGTTACGCCGTAACTACTCTCAGCACATGGATAACCATCCACTTCGTGCAGAGATCATTGCGACTGCGCTTGCTAACCAAATGGTTAACGAGATGGGCTGTAACTTCGTGACTCGCTTGCAAGAAGAGACGGGCGCGAACATTGTTGATATTGCGAATGCTTACGCGGCATCACGTGAAATCTACGGCCTGGGTAAGGTATTGAAGAGCATCCGTGAACTGGACAACATCTCAAGTTCTGAAGCTCAATACGAATTGCTTTACCATGTACGTCGTACGCTTCGTCGTCTAGCACGCTGGTTGCTAAGAAACCGTACCGGTAAACAGTCAGTGAATGCATTGATTGAGCTTTACCAAGGTGATGTCGTCGCAATTACTGAGAAGCTGGATGAAAACCTAGTGGCTTCAGAAGTAGAAGAGCATCAAGCAATGGCTCAAGTATGGATTGACCAAGGTGTAAACGCTGAGCTGGCTAATTCAGTGGCTCGTTTGTCTAGCCTGTACTCAGCACTGGATATATCTACAGTGGCTCGTGAAACAGGTAAAACAGTACAGCAAGCGTCTAAGCTTTACTTCAACCTAGGCGACCGTTTGTCACTGCACTGGTTCTTGAAGCAAATCAATGGCCAAGCTATAGACAACAACTGGCAAGCACTGGCGCGTGCAGCATTCAGAGAAGATCTGGATTGGCAGCAACGCCAGTTAACTGGTCAAGTACTTAACTGTGGTTGTGCTTCAGATATCGATGTGATTAAAGCGCTTGATGACTGGATGGAAAGTAACTCTGTTTCTCTACATCGTTGGGAAAGCATCCTAAACGAATTCAAAGTAGGTTCTGTTCATGAGTTTGCTAAATTCTCAGTAGCACTGCGTGAATTGATGCTGTTGAATCTAAACTGCATGTCAAAAGACTAGTTACTAGATAAGACGAAAAAGTATAAGGGCAGGCCAAAAGGTCTGCCTTTTTCGTTTCGGTAAAGTGGAAACAATAGGCCTAACGACTTTTGAAGAACAAACTTCGACGCAAACGTTGTTTGTTGTTAAGTGACCTGATGGCTGTACTAAGGTTGAGATTAGAAATGGCTTAATAACTTGAAGAAACGATAACGTTTGCTTAATAATGAACCTCATTCGTTAGCAAACTTGATTATCTTACCCTTACAGACAGTAATAGATTGAATAGTTGGGTAAATAAGTAAATAATAGCGCCCCGTTTACACGGGGCTTTTTTCTATCGGAGGCACAATGCTTTACCGTCTAGCCAGAACTGGCTTTTTCCAACTTGATGCCGAAAAGGCACATGATCTTGCAATTCAAAATTTCAAGCGCTTCACAGGCACACCTATTGATCTTTTGTATCGCCAACAATTACCTCACCGACCTGTAGAGTGCATGGGTCTTACTTTTAAAAACCCAGTTGGCCTTGCTGCTGGCCTAGATAAAAACGGCGAATGTATTGATGCATTTGGCGCAATGGGTTTTGGTTTCGTAGAAGTAGGAACAGTGACTCCACGTCCGCAAGCGGGTAACGACAAACCTCGTTTATTCCGTCTTGTTGAAGCTGAAGGTATCATCAACCGCATGGGTTTTAACAACCTAGGCGTCGACAACCTTGTTGAGAATGTTAAGAAGTCGAACTACGATGGCATCTTAGGCATTAACATTGGTAAGAATAAAGACACACCAATTGAAAAGGGCGCTGAAGATTACTTGATCTGTATGGAGAAGGTATATCAATACGCTGGTTACATTGCTGTGAACATCTCTTCACCAAACACTCCAGGACTTCGTTCTCTACAATACGGCGAAGCTCTAGACGATCTATTGTCTGAACTTAAAACGAAACAATCTGAACTGGAAGAGAAGCATGGTAAATATGTTCCTCTTGCTCTTAAGATTGCTCCGGATCTAAGCGACGACGAAATTCGCCAAATTTGTGAATCATTGATCAAAAATAAGATCGATGGTGTGATCGCAACAAACACGACATTGGATCGTTCAATCGTTGAAGGTATGAAACATTATGATGAAGCGGGTGGCCTAAGTGGACGTCCTGTTCAATCTCGTAGTACTGAAGTAGTTCGTAAACTTTATCAAGAGCTTGGTGACCAACTGCCGATCATCGGGGTAGGTGGTGTTGATTCGTATGTTGCTGCAAAAGAGAAAATGATGGCAGGCGCTAAGCTTGTACAAGTTTACTCTGGTTTCATTTACAAAGGTCCAGGCCTTGTAGGTGACATCGTTAAAAATCTTTAAACGGCAAGACGCTTTTATTTCTGAAAAGCGACAATCTGGCATCGTCTTAATAAAAGAGACACTGTAACTCACTGAGTTGTAGAGAAAAGCGACAAGAAAGAGGAATTCATTTCCTCTTTTTTTTTGCCTATTGCTCAGTAAAATTACTGTAATTGAAGGTAATTTTGCGTTTTACCTAATGGAATGGTTCAACAGTGTGAGACGAAATGATGCTTAAACCTAGCGATACATGGAGTTGGTATTACGATGAGCAGCAATGTTCATTAATGCTAAACCTCGGAGAGGATATGATTTTCAAAACGAATCTGGTCCGCAATAAGCTGGTGGACTGCGCGTTTCGAGATAATGAATTCACCGTTGATGACGCATCTTCATACCAAACCTTCAAAGAACAAATTTCTGGCTTAGAACTGTCTGAGCCTCGTCAAGCTGAACTCGCGCTTTATTGTGTGGCAGCAAAGCGTTTCCACAAGCCTGTACAGCCTAAGAGTTGGTTCTTCGACTCACAGGGCGCTGGCCACGAATACCCTCAAGAAGGGGATATCGTACAAATGAATAACGAGCATAGCTTAGGGTATTTCATTGTATTAGAAGTGGGAGAGTGTGCGAGCCTATGTGCATTTGTCGACCTAGAAGAGTTTCTGCTTACACCTTCAAAAGGACTGCGATTTGGAGACTCAATCAAGGTGATGCACGATAGAATGGTAGACGCGAACGCTATCCTTCATCAGACACACATAGCGATGGTAGGTTAACCTCTAATCTAGCACATCATTTCAACCACGCATCGCAGCACACAAACGTATAAACCTTCCTCAGAATCGGCTCATTAGCCGATTTTTTTGTGCCTAAAAAACCTCATCCTGATAAATACATCACGGCTTAACCATTTAAATAGTGAACTTACGACTATTTTTTCACCTTAATTTCTGCCCGTTTTCATCGCCAGAAGAGTAAATCTACCGTCTTTATTCCCTGTTTTTGGTCTTTTGTAGTTAAATTTCATCCATAAATCTCATTTGGTATATACCAGTTTTGAGGTGAATATAAATTCACATTGCTACTTTGGTTAATAAGTGGTCAGAAATGAAGTTGGTTTGATAGGTCTTATGTTCTAAGGGGATGTGGGTAAGCGATCGCTTCAAGACTGTGCATTTGCTAGCCAGTTAGTCGAAAGATTCAATGAAAAGACGTGTTTAGTGTGATGCTCTAGTTACAAATTCAGGTATAATCGAACTCATTTTTATCAATAAAAGAACACTATGAATCAATATCTAGCGGTTACCTCAAACGGCCTTGAGAATTTATTAGTTGAAGAACTAACCCAACTAGGGATTACAAACGCAAAACCTGTTCAAGCAGGTGTTAAATTCAAAGCGACCAATGAGCAAATTTATCGTTGTTGTTTGTGGAGCCGTTTGGCTTCTCGATTTGTACGTGTCCTTTCTGAATTCACTTGTATGGACGACATGGATTTGTACCTATCAACCACTGCGGTTAACTGGGTAAATCAATTCCATAGCTCTAAGCGTTTCGTTGTTGACTTTAATGGTACGAACAACGAAATCCGTAACAGCCAATACGGTGCGATGAAAGTAAAAGATGCCGTTGTTGATTGCTTCGAGAAGAAGTCTTTGCCTCGTCCTTCTATCAGCAAAGAGAACCCAGATGTTCGTATTCACGTTCGTCTACACCGTGATAAAGCGATTCTTGGTGTTGATATGGTGGGAAGCGGTCTTCATCAACGTGGTTACCGTCCAGAATCAGGTCGCGCACCTCTGCGTGAAACGCTTGCTGCAGCGATTCTTCTCCGTAGTGGTTGGGATGCAACTAAGCCTTTCCTAGACCCTATGTGTGGTTCAGGTACGTTAGTGATTGAAGCGGCAATGATGGCTGCAAACATGGCTCCTGGTGTTAAACGCCAGAAGTGGTGTTTTGAATCACTAGAAGATTTCGAACCAGAGCTTTGGGCTGAAGTTAAAGCTGAAGCGAACGTTCAAGGTCGTCGTGGCGTTAAGAAAGTAGAATGTAAGTTCTATGGTTACGACAACGATGAACGCATGATCAAAACAGCGCGCGACAATGCTCGTCGTGCTGGTGTTGAAGAGTTGATTGAATTCGAAGTAGGTGACGCTGCAAAGCTTAAACGCCCTACAGAATTTGTTGATGGTGTGATTGTTTCTAACCCACCTTATGGTGAGCGTCTGGGTACAGAGCCTGGCCTAATTGCACTGTACACGGCATTCGGCGCACAGCTTAAAGCTGAATTTGGCGGTTGTAACGCGTCTATCTTCTCTAGTTCAGACGAACTACTTAGCTGCTTACGCATGCGTGCAGACAAACAGTTCAAATTGAATAACGGTGCGTTACCGTGTCACCAAAAGAACTACTCAATTTCAGATCGTCCGATGTCAGAACGTCCAACGGGCGAGCAAGAACAGCTGATTGCTCCTGACTTTGCAAACCGACTTAAAAAGAACATCGGTAAAATTGGCAAGTGGGCTAAGAAAGAGCAATTAGATTGTTACCGTATCTACGACGCTGACTTACCAGAATACAATGTAGCGATTGACGTATACCCAGGTCACCTTGTGATTCAAGAATACGCAGCGCCTAAAGATGTTCCGGAAGAGAAGGCAAAACGTCGCTTAACCGATATCATCCGTGCTTCTATTCAAGTAACGGGCGTTGAAGCAAACAATGTGGTTCTTAAGGTTCGTCAGAAGCAGAAAGGCCGTTCTCAATACCAGAAGATGGCTCAAGACTCATCTAACCTAGAAGTGAACGAATACGGCGTTAAGCTGATTGTTAATCTTCATGATTACCTAGATACAGGCTTGTTCCTAGATCATAAGATCACTCGTCGTCGTATCGGTGAGATGGCCGCAGGTAAAGATTTCCTAAACCTGTTCGCTTACACAGGCAGTGCATCTGTTCATGCTGCTGTAGGTGGCGCTCGTTCTACAACAACGGTTGATATGTCTAATACCTACCTTGAGTGGGCAAAACAGAACATGGAGCTTAATGGCCGTGTTGGTCGTCAACATCAATTTGTGCAAGCTGATTGCTTACAGTGGTTGGTTAAAGAGCAGGGTTCTTACGACCTGATCTTTATTGATCCACCTACGTTCTCAAACTCTAAGCGTATGGATCAATCTTTTGATGTTCAGCGTGATCACATTCAATTGATGGAAAACCTTAAGCGTCTTCTTCCTGAAGAAGGCACGATTGTGTTCTCTAACAACAAGCGTCACTTCAAAATGGACTTGGAAGCTCTGGATGAATTAGGTCTTAAGGCTCAGAACATTTCTGCTAAGACACTTCCATTGGACTTCTCTCGCAATAAGCACATTCATAACTGCTGGTTGATTACTCACAAGTAGTTAAGAGATTGTATAAGGATATATAGTGCTGACTCTCTACAGTACAGAAGGGTGCCATCTATGTGAGATGGCATTCCAACTCACGGAACAGTTAAATATTAGCCATCACGTCAACGTTGTCGACATTGCATTCGATGATGAGCTCTTTTCCCGTTACGGGGTCACTATTCCGGTGCTCAAATTTGAAAGCTCTGATCTTTCTCAAAGCTCAGAGCTTAACTGGCCATTTGGCTTGTTAGAACTTAATGATTGGTTAAAGAAGAATGGCATTACTTACAATTCATAATGGGCAATTAGCGTTTGGCGATCACCCGTTATTAGATCGTGCGGACTTCGCACTGCAAGAAAACGAACGTGTGTGTTTAGTAGGGCGCAATGGCGCTGGTAAGTCTACGTTGATGAAAATCCTGTCTGGGAACATCATCATGGACGACGGCAAGATGCAAATCACACAAGATGTGGTTGTATCTCGCCTTGAGCAAGATCCACCGCGCAATGAGCAAGGTACCGTTTATGATTACGTTGCTGGTGGCCTAGCGGAAATCGGTGAACAGCTGAAGATCTATCATGATCTTCTGGATCTCATCGGTACTGACCCTAGTGAAAAGAACCTAAATCGTCTTACTCGTGTTCAAGAGCAATTGGATCATGCGAATGCATGGCGCTTTGAAGATCGCGTAAGCAACGTATTGGCTGCACTTAAGTTGACAGCTGAAACAAAGCTGACTGATTTATCTGGTGGTTGGCAACGTAAAGCGGCGCTTGCTCGTGCGCTTGTATGTGACCCTGACGTGCTTCTACTTGACGAACCGACTAACCACTTGGATGTTGCGACCATTGAATGGTTAGAGGGTTTCCTGAAAGACTTCCGCGGTTCAATCATCTTTATCTCGCATGACCGTGCGTTCATTAAATCGATGGCAACACGTATTGTCGATCTTGATCGCGGTAAATTGAGCTCTTTCCCGGGTGATTACGAAAACTATCTTGTTGAGAAAGAAGAAGCGCTTCGTGTAGAAGAAATGCAAAACGCTGAATTTGATAAGAAGCTTGCTCAAGAGGAAGTTTGGATTCGTCAAGGCATTAAAGCTCGTCGTACTCGTAACGAAGGCCGTGTGCGTGCGCTTAAGAAGCTACGTGAAGAGCGTTTAAACCGTCGAGAAGTGCAGGGCAAAGCCGTTATCCAAATCGACGATGGCCAGCGTTCAGGCAAGATTGTATTTGAAGCTGAAAACATTAACTTTGGCTTCGAAGGCAAAGAGATTGTTAAAGACTTCAGCTTCAATATCATGCGTGGTGATCGTATCGCTCTAATTGGCCCGAATGGCTGTGGTAAGAGTACGGTACTTAAACTGCTTCTTGACCAGCTTAAGCCTGATTCAGGTCGTTTGCATTGTGGCACTAAGCTTGAAGTCGCTTACTTTGACCAATACCGCGAAATTCTAGACCCTGAGAAGTCTGTAATTGATAACCTCGCGGATGGTAAGCAAGAAGTGACCGTAGGTGGCCGTGAGCGTCATGCTCTAAGCTACTTACAAGATTTCTTATTCTCTCCAAAACGTGCTCGCACTCCTGTTAAAGCACTATCTGGTGGTGAGAAAAACCGTCTGTTATTGGCGCGTATTTTCCTTAAGTCGAACAACTTGTTGATTCTCGATGAGCCAACCAACGATCTAGATATCGAAACTTTGGAACTTTTAGAAGATTTGCTTGCCAACTATCAGGGTACGCTGCTTTTAGTGAGTCACGATCGTCAGTTTGTTGATAACACAGTGATGACAAGTTGGATCTTTGAGGGTAATGGCGTTATTGAAGAATTTGTTGGTGGTTACCACGATGCTCAGCAGCAAAGAAAGCAAGCATTAGAGTACCGACAGGTTGAAAAGCCATCAAAGCCAGCGAAAGTAGTTGAGGAAACTCCCAAAACTGCACCAGTTAAAGCTAAACCTAAGAAGTTATCGTATAAGCTACAACGAGAGCTAGAAGCGTTACCAATGCGTTTGGAAGAATTGGAAACTCAAATTGAAACTCTTCAGGAAGAAGTCAACGATCCAAGCTTCTTTTCAAAATCTGTAGAGCAGACACAACCAGTATTAGATAAGCTATCTGCAGCAGAGCAGGAGCTTGAAGTTGCTTTTGAGCGCTGGGAAGAGCTCGAGGCACTACAACAGGAAAGTTAAGAAGTAATAATGACTTGTACTAAATTCAAATTAACAACTGTTGCAGCCCTAGTTTTGGCTGCAACTAATGCCAACGCTGCGCTTTACAAGGTCGTTGAAGTCACTCCTTCAATTACAGGTGCCTCTGAAATCTATGGTGTGGCGATTCAACCTGGTGTTGCGACAGACGGAACGAATGAGCTTGCGTTAGGTTGCTTCGATTCAGCTGCAACCAACTGTACCGATAGTGCATTTAAACTTGCTGGTGAGACTCGCGATACGCTTGAAGCGGTAAGTTATCGTGAAGAAGTACCATTCGCAATGGATGCACCATTTCAGTACATTCAAGAGCGTGATGATTTCGAAAACTATTGTTATCGAGAGCTGAGATATTCTACATGTGAAAGTTGGGCTGAAAACCGTTGGAATGACACTTGGAGTAAGGAAAGAAATGACCTTACTCACGTAAATGCGAAAGCGTTTGTTGAAGGTGGGGATACTTTTGAAACTCGCAATACGGTAATCAATTCTTTAGATGAGAATGCCCAACCTGTGGGGATCAAATCCAAAGATGATATTCGCAATAATGCATTGTTTACGACGACAGCGGCGCCAACTGGAGCTTCAGAAACTCGTGCTTGGAAAGCGATAACGGCAAGCAACGGTACCGTTTACAATGTAGGTAGTATCTCTGAAGAGTTTGATCCGACTGACACTTCTGAACCAGATAAGGCGTTTGCTTCTAAAGCGGCAATTTGGGGTGGCACAACAACAAAAGAAATTGATTGGGTCAGAAGTGGTAATGCCCAACAAGGCGATTATTTTGCTCAAGGCAGTATGCGTTCAATTGTTGAGTCGAGTTCGATCTTTTATGGTGTCGGTTACAACACTGTAGATGGGAATGGCGACCTTCAAGACATGAACGCAAGTGTTTTTGTTAGTGATTCATTAGACATTTCAGGCTCTTGGTCAACGAAAGTTATTAGCGGTGCAGAGGTTAAGTCTGGTTCATCTAACGATGATGCTAGATACAGTAACTCAGTAGCAACCGATATTAACGACAACTTGTTTGCAGTTGGATATTCAAAACGTAACGGTTATGTTCCTGAAAATGGTAGTGCCGGTAATAAGCCTTTTATTGTAACGGATGCTAAAAACCCAACAGCAACGTATTTGTCTGGCGGTATCTTCTTCAGTGGCTCAAGCGGTGAAGCTAAAGCGGTAAATAATTACAATGAACTTGTTGGCCAGATCGATGCGGAAACGACGCGTGAAGTCGATGGCAGCGAAAGAAGACACAGAGGCTTTATTTACCCTTACGATCTCCCGTCTTCAACTGATGAACGCCGTGTTGATATTTTTGGTGGTAAAGCATGGTGGTTAGATGACTTAACAAATGATGGTGATGCGTCTAGTCACAATAACCAATTTAGAATCATTGATGCGACGGATATCAATGATGCTGGCGTGATTTCAGCAACGGCTATCAAATGTACAGTCGACGGTAATGATAAGCCTTATGACACAACATCACACAACTCATACTGTGGTGGTGCCTCATCTAACGCAGTCGAAAAGGTTGTAGCTGTTAAGCTTATCCCAATCAAGGGAGCAAGGTATGACACTGGCTCTGACATTGATAGCGTAGTAACTCGTAGCACCGACACCGAGAAAGTTGAGCGCCAAGGTGGTAGCCTAGGTTGGTTAACTTTGACTGTGCTTGGTCTATTAGGGTTCCGCAGAAAATTTAAATAATTTTATCTCCTGAGCCCGAGTTCACAATTCTGAACTCGGGCTTTTTTTCACCTTGAGAAAAGTGAAAATTTGACCGATTCTTAAAGTTGGAGTCACAAAAACTCCGTAAAGTTGTAATCATTGTATGTTAGTAAATGTAACACCCGTATGAGGACTGCACTATGAAGAGACAAAAGCGTGATCGACTAGAACGAGCACAATCTCAAGGCTACAAGGCTGGTTTAAATGGACGGTCGCAAGAAGCTTGCCCATATAGCCAAATGGATTCTCGGTCTTATTGGTTAGGTGGATGGCGTGACGCCAAAGATGACAAGCAATCAGGTCTCTATAAGTAGATAGGGCGTAAAGAATTCAAGGTCAGGGCTCCATTGTCTGTTGATTACAACGGCTGGAGCCTTGTTAGTTTCAGAACAACACAAAGACTCCCAGAGCTATGTAGCATTCTAGTTTCGCTATCATAAGCGTATCGCTGGTGGATTTATCCTGTTTCAAGCTTAATACGGGATACTTTAATGCACTATAACTAAACTTATTGGAACGAAAATAAAGCAGCCATGGGCTGCTTTACTAAAAATCTAACTATTAGATTAGAATGCTGACGTATCTTGGAAAAGGCCAACTTTCAAATCTTTAGCAACGTAGATCTCTTTACCATCAACAAGTACGCGACCATCCGCAAGGCCCATAACTAGACGACGGTTAACAACACGCTTCATGTGGATCTCGTAAGTTACTTTTTTCGCAGTAGGTAGAATTTGACCAGTGAATTTCACTTCGCCAACACCTAGAGCACGGCCTTTACCTTCGCCGCCAACCCAACCAAGGTAGAAGCCAACAAGCTGCCACATTGCGTCAAGACCTAGACAACCAGGCATTACTGGGTCACCCGGGAAGTGACAATCGAAGAACCATAGGTCAGGAGTAATATCCAGCTCAGCAAGAACTAAACCTTTACCGTAATCACCTTCAGTTTCAGACATCTTAGTGATGCGATCCATCATTAGCATGTTCGGTGCTGGTAGTTGAGGGCCTTGTGGCCATAGTTCGCCTTGGCTTGATGCTAGAAGCTCTTCGCGAGTGTAAGAATCACGTTTGTTTTGCATTATCAATTACTCCGATTTTTGATAGGTGCATATTAGTGAACAGGTGTACGCTAAACAAGTCCGATCAGTACTAGACAAACCAGTTTTTAATGCGTCCAACGATTCCAATAGGGTGCTCATGTCTTTCAAAGTTTTCAATACGTTCCGCGATTTTACTCAGAACGCTTTCTTGTTCATCGTCTCTAAATGGCTTGTTCATAATGAGAGGAATTGCTTCGTCTACATTAGACACAGACCAAATATGGAATTCTTCATTCTTAATGCTTTCAATAAGGTCAGGCTTTAGTGCAAGATGCCTTAAGTTCGATCTTGGAAGGATCACACCTTGTTCGCCTGTTAAGCCGTTGTGCTTACACACATGGTAGAAGCCTTCGATTTTCTCGTTTAGCCCGCCAACAGCTTGCACACGTCCAAATTGGTCAACTGCACCTGTAACCGCAATTTGTTGATTGATAGGGTATTCAGACAAAGCACTCACCAGAGAACAAAGCTCAGCAAGAGAAGCACTATCGCCGTCTACTTCGCAATACGATTGCTCAAACACAACAGAAGCAGCGTATGGCAACGGATCTTCAAGGTTTAGTGCGCTGCTCACAAATGCTTGCATGATCATCATGCCTTTAGCATGAAGATTACCACCCAGCTCGGCTTTGCGCTCAACATCGGCAATATCACCATCACCAAAGTGAATAACACAGGAAATTCGTGCAGGTTCACCATACGATATTGGGTGTCCCGGTACATCGATGACCGTCAATCCATTAACTTGACCAACTTGTTCACCTTCAGTTTCGATAATGACTTGGCCATCACGAATATCATCAAGGGCGCGTTCTGGTAGATAAGATTCACGGTTGTATTTGTGCTGTTGAGCTTGCTGGATATGGTGAATATCAATCTCACCATTGTCGGCTTCAATCAAAGCTTCGTTCAATAACGCGTTGTGCCAAATAGGGCACAGTGGGATATAGCTTTGATCTTCGGTTTCTCTTGCTCCGGCAGTAAGAATGCCAGTCAACGCTTGTTGCGTGATGGTTGGCAATTCATAACGTTGTTGAAGCCACTTAAGGTAACCAAGATATTGAGTCAAAGTCTCTTCAGAGAGCTTGATATCTTGTTCAATTTCGCTAAATAGGCAAAAACCGGTTTGAATATCGCTGTCCAGGTAATCAAGGTCACCTAGTTGAGCTCTGTCTCCAACCACAATCAACTTAATGTTGTAAGTCAAAGGCAAAGTCGGGGATTGGTTCAAGTGCTCTGGATTACTGCTGATTGGTTCTACGACTTCACCAAGCAGTGCTGATTTAAGCAGTAACCAGCTTCCTGGGTTGGCCAAGATCAAGTTTGCTGAAACGATCAGATAGCCGTTGTTTGCTCTAGCCAGTAGGCCGGGCTTTGTCGCTACAACCTTACCGTCTTTTGACTGAACTTGGTCAAACAGAGAGACAGCATTTAAAGACTCAGTTTTTATAACCGGTAGAGTGTGATCATCTAAAGCAGTGACTAGAGATTCAACAATCATTTGACGATAGATCGAATTGTCTGGAGCGTTTACAAGTAAAACACGCGAAAGGTTAGACAAACGGACAAAGCGGGTTAGCGCATCTTTGAATCTATGTTGAATATCTGAAAACGGGAAAGGCGAGATGTCAGGGAATTGCTCTAATTGAGCGCTATATTCGTCGTACTGAGGCGTAACATGTCGCCAATCTACTTGAGTCATTTAAGTTTCTGATTATGATAATGAGGTAGGGAGTATATAGAAAAACCGATCTCGCTTGTAGCTCTATGTTGTAGTTACTAATCACTAAGCTAATATAAGTATGATCTTGGTCTATTCTTTCAAGATCATAATTGTTAAATAGCCTATTTTGGGTTACGCTGTCACTAGGATTAACTCTCGAGATTAGACATGAAATATCAGCAACTTGAAAACTTGGAATGTGGTTGGAAATGGAACTATCTGGTCAAAAAATGGAAAGAAGGCGAGTCGATCACCTGCCACATAGATTCAAGCGAAGCTGACGTTGCTGTTAAAGCCTTATTGAAGCTTGAACACCAACCTACAGGTGTCCCTGAGTGGATATCTAACAACATGTCTCCTGAGCTCGATAACAAGCTTAAACAAGCGATCAGAGCTAAGCGAAAACGCCACTTCAATGCTGAACAAGTTCATACAAAGAAGAAATCAATCGACCTTGATTACCGTGTATGGGAAAAGCTATCTCAACGTGCGAACGAGCTAGGTTGTACGCTCTCAGATGCCATCGAGTATTTGGTTAGCGAAGCGTCTCGTAGTGAGCAGGCCAGCAAGACGGTGACTAGCCTCAAAGAAGACTTAAGCAAGCTCCTTTCTGACGATAAATAACCATCAACAGTAGTGGTGACATTATGATGTACGTAATCTTAATCGGTGCGGTATTAGTTTTTTGGTTAGTAGCAGTCGACCGACCGGTATTGAAAATTAAATTTAGCGACGGGGCGATCGAACAAGTTAAAGGGCATCTTCCACCGAGCTTTAAACACAACCTTCAAGAGATTGGTCATAACAATACCTTTAAAGGCGAGCTAAAAGTGTATGCAAAACGTTCTGGTTACAATCTCAAGTTCACTAAAGATGTTCCTAAAAACGTACAGCAACGTATTCGTAACGTGTTCCCGCATAATGGTTTTAAGTCTAAAGGCTCAAAGAAAGCGTAATCGTTGAGAGTTACGCGTTAGCTGGTCAATCCTCATACTAAGTTAATCCTTCATTTCTCTTAAATCTCCGCATACTGTTCTCACCCTCAACAAAGAGAGAGCAGTATGAGATATCTAGTATTACTATTATGTTTTTTATCCCCAGTCGCTTTTCCCGACGATGCATTGGTTAATCCTGTAGCTAAAAAGATAAAAGTCACCGTCATGAAAGGGCTCAACAAGAGTAATGTTGATTTCGAGGGTTATTGCGATCTGATGATTGAGATGAAGCACTCTAAAGGTTATGCAAGAATCAAAAAGGTGAGAACGTCTGGAGATAGTAAAGTTTGCAAGCAGGCGAAAAAACACCTACCGACGAAGAAAAGGTTCAAATACAGCTTTCCAGAAAAGTATATCCGGCTACATATCACACACTAGCCACTCTCAACGCACTATAACTAAATATCCTTAATTTTATTGAAACAATTTCGTGAACCAATCTCTAATTTCTATTAATATTAGTTTTGTTATAAAGGCAGGATATGCCGATACAAGAGCATTTACGGCAAAGGAAAGTCACGGTTGTTGTTAGCAAATAAAAGTTATACCCCTGAAGTAGTTGAGATCTCAAGGAAGGTCTCAATCAATGTTGAAGCTCGCTTTAATCGATGGTTAATCTCACCTGAATATAAGCTCGCACAATCTACAGTAGACACGTTACTAAGTTTGGAAAATAGGTATTGTGATAGTGTCATATTTGATGAATCTGACCGCATATCTCACAATCAACGTATTTTATTGCGCTGCGAGCAGGATAGAGTCAATGCTCATCGTGAAAAAGTCGACGCGAAGCAACAAACCTTACGATACGTTATCGATGATGTCAGCAATGCCGCTTCTGCGCTAATGCTTGAGAAGCTTCAAGGTACCTTAATAAGTTCGTTGTTTTCAGACTTACCCGATTACAATCAGTTCGCTAGTGTTGCGTATTCGCCATCTTTAAACTTTTCCAAACTCCATGAAATATCCGCGAAAAGTAGGCCATTGAGCTCAAGTTTAATCGAGTTTGTTTCCAATCAAGAGTTTGCAGATAAATATGGAAAGAAATCTAAGGTAATTCTCGATCCAAAAGTTGCAGCACGACAAATAGGAATAGAAAATTGTCGTTTATTGTTCCCATTGTTAATGAGTCAACAGCTGATTAAGTGGAATGATGGCAACATTAAACACATCACACCTAAGGTTTGGCAACACTTGGTCGTGACGTCAAATGCGACTCGAATTCGACTTCAAGAAACGTCGGTTAAAGATCCTAACGTAGGCATTTTACTTGGTGTGTTGAGAGTTCTGCCTTTTTTTTTAATTTGTAACCACTTTTCTTCAACGTTTGAAGACGCATTGGTAAAAACGATGCTTGGTTATCGTGAAGCAAGTGACAAGCATGACGAATATTATGCTTGTACTGAGGTGATGCCAAACACACAGTTTCTTGAATCAATGGTCGAGCAGCTAGAGCTTAAGCTACTAAAAAACCTCGTTGAATTTATAGATTGGAGCCCTGGAAATCAGTTCATCAAGAGGGCACTTCTAGAGGAAGTGAATGACATTCCAGTACTTGAGCGAACGGTTTATGGTGCAGCTTTGGCTCAAGGTAGAAAATATTCTGTTTTCGAGGCGTTAGATAATAGTGAACTATTTAACGTTAAGCACCGACCTTATTGGTTTTCAACTGTTCAAATGTCTATCGCGACGATTGAGCAGATGCAAGATAAAGGATTGGGAAAGCTTACGGTGAACATGTAATAAAAAGAGAGAGTCTCATTAATGTCGCTCTCTTTTTTGTTGCGCTGTAACTTTATGTGAATGTCTTGTTTTGGCGCTAAACAGTAGGATTACACTCTACTTAACTGACCACTTCGAAGGTAAACGACTCTTGCTTTGCTATTGCGTGTTTAACAGGGATACCAAGGCGCTGGCAAGTCATCAGAACTTTCAATTTCCTGTCGGCAGGAGCGTGCTCTGACAGAATCACCGAGCTTAGGCACTCTCTATTAAGGTAGAGTTTATTTCCGATCATCTCGTCATCAGGTAATACCCAGCGGTATTCCTTTTCATAACGCCAATTAGAATGCTTAATTTTGAATATCTCAGCTCCCAGTCTTGATGTTTGTAAACCTCTTAGCGATGCCGGGCGGAACATATTCGGTTCGTCTTCATACTGGACTTCAAAACAGTTGAGATTGGCCTCACCGTTATAGCAGTTGAGATCATACTCGATACACATGCCTTTAAAGTTGTCACCATACTGCGACCATAGTATTGGGTGGTCGTTCGACTGAGAGAAACACATGATCTTAAAGTTTTGTTGAAGCTCTTTGTTGAATGCGTGGTTAGATTCAAAAGGGTTATTAAAAGTTTTAGCGTAATCAAACCACAACGAACACTCGGAAATAGATTGTATGTTTCTGTCGTGGAGTGATCTGAACTTATAAAGTTTAGGCAACATATCAAACACCTAGTTTACAAAATTGCCTGATGTTAACACTTTAATTTATTTTTAAGGATTGAATGCATAGCATTTGATTGCTTAATCACCAAATTTATTCGTATAACTGTTTGATAGATCAAAATTTAAACACGAAATAGTAGCCTGTTAAAGTGGTTTATTTTGCGTTAGGGCAAAGCTTTCAAGTTGTAACTTTTTACAGAAGATACAACGTAACTTTATTTATGGTTGAATTGTCTTGTCAAAGTAGAGGTCGAGTAGGGAAATAGGTGATCAAAATTAAAGCCGAGCTTTAAAAGGACGGCTTTAGTAGTATTGAGCCTACGAGTGAATCAAGTTTAGAAGTGGTACCTTGCACCTAGGTAAGCGGTTTGAGGTGACACATCGATGGATTCAATTTCAACGTTTGCATAGCGGTAACCAATATGGATATCGATGTTGTCTGTTACCATCGCACCAAGCTCAGCACCAACTTGGTAGGCTGCTTCAGACTTAGAGTCTGATACTCCAAAAGCTTTCGCTTCCATATCCATAGAGCCAACACCGGCTAATAAAGATACATACAGATCTAATACGTCACCTTCAACAATAAACTTTGGTTTAATGTTTACGAAGAAAGCATGGCCTTCAATATCCATTAAGTCGTTATAGCTAACTTTTCCGATTTTTCGGTACTCGGCTTCTAGCCCCAGTTTGACGACATCATGTGTATTGAATTCGTAGCCTCCAACCAAGTTATAGCTAAAGTCTGATAGATCAGATGAATCTTCAATGGCGCTGCCACGATATTCTAATTCAGTTTCATTATAAAAGCCGATATCAACACCAGCATAAAAATGACCATGCTCTCTAGGTGAGTTTTCGTTTTCACTAGCAAGCGCCTGCGAGCTGATGCCAAAAAAAGCGGTGAATAGCGATAGGGCGATTGTACTGATTTTCATGTAAAGCCTTCTAAGATAATAAGTTATTCTGTTCCAGAATATGTTAACA
Source organism: Vibrio sp. 10N.261.52.C2 (assembly GCF_041471425.1). Taxonomy (NCBI): domain Bacteria; kingdom Pseudomonadati; phylum Pseudomonadota; class Gammaproteobacteria; order Vibrionales; family Vibrionaceae; genus Vibrio; species Vibrio sp. 10N.261.52.C2. Next base: position 36,193 of record NZ_JBFROH010000043.1, read on the forward strand.
AACAAAAGATACTCTAACTAATTGAGAACTAGCCTAAAGATCTGATTTTAAAGACTTGTTGGTAATAGAAGTGTCATTATCGCAGTTATGAGACAAGTTAATATAGTCCAGACAGAGGTTAATAGAATTTATGTTGCACTGTAACTTACGATTAGCCAAGTCGTTTATAGAAGTTCGTTTTGGATGGCAACGCAGTTTGGTAACAATGACCGTTGGGCATCAGAAAATTCAAAGTTAGTGGTTTGAAAAACGAGTACGGATGTTACTGATGACGTTGATAGTTGATTCAATTTGGTGAAGAACAAGCCAACATAGGTAAACAAGACTAGATGATTCGGGAGTTCGCTTGGTCTTTTGGGACCGTTAAATCTAGCGAACAAGAGTAACCAAGTCTTTTCAGTTTATTGGTAGTACGGACAATAGACCGAGAGTTAGTGGAAGCGTTAATCATCTAGGTTCTTTTGGTAAGCAAAATCAGGGTAATAGCTTTTAACACTCAACCAGCAGAGACTCTGGACTAACTTTGGAGAGGCATCCGTAATTAGAAGTCTTAATTAAGTTTGAGCAGACATGTGATAAAGCCATCACGATTTAATCCAATTAACGCGGAGTCAAAGCCAGCCAGTAATTAAATAGATAGATTCATGCGGCGCTGTACGTAAAATTACGCGAGTAACAGGCCCTGAAACCTCTCAGATTTCAATCTCCTTTTTGGTGCGTATTATGTATATTATGTTAAATGGTGTTTGGTGTTTATAAGGCAGGTATCTTTGTGCGATGCCCTGCCTCTTGTTTATCTACCAAATCGATGTTCTATTTAACAGTAAGGCTATTTACCATAAAATACCTAATAAACATATTTCCTAATCTTCGATTAAGAATACGTTTATTAGACTTCAAGCATTAATCGATCAATTGCTTCTGTGATCTCTTTAGTTCTTACTGGCTTGGTCACGAAATCATTCATGCCGACATCTAAGCACGAACATTTGTCTTCTACTGATGTGTGTGCTGTTAGCGCAACGATTGGTGTTTTGATGTTTGCGTCTCTCATGTATTTGGTTGTGGTTAATCCATCCATGACCGGCATCGACACATCCATTAAGATAATGTCTATTGATTCGTTGCCTCTTTCAATAAAGCCAATCGCTTCTTCACCATTACTTGCGATGAAAACCTCGTGGCCTTGTCTTGTAAGGATTAACTTTATCACCATTTGATTCGTTGGATTGTCTTCGACAACTAACACGGAATAACGGCTTCTTAACTCTCGTGAAGATTCGTCTTCTTTGTTAGCCAGATTATTCGTAACTCTAGTAAGCACTGGCAACTGTACTTCGAATTTGGAGCCTTTTCCAGGCTCACTCTCTACCGATATGCGCCCGCGCATCAGTTCAACCAGTCTTTTAGTGATGGCCAAGCCTAAACCTGTGCCACCAAATCTACGTGTGATTGTGCTATCAGCTTGCACAAATGGACTGAACAGCGACGAAAGTTGTTGCGAGCTAATGCCAATCCCTGTGTCTTCCACCGTTATATAGAAAGAGCTCTGCTGGTACTTTATAGAAACATGGACATGCCCACGCTCAGTGAACTTAATCGCGTTACCGATCAAATTAAATAGGATCTGTGCCAAGCGACTTGGGTCGATGTAATGAAGTTCACCTTCAGGGATATCGCTAGTTACTGTTAGCGGCAAACCTTTATCGTCTGCTGTCTTCTTTTGTTCAGATAATACAAAAGTTACAGTGTCTCTTACGTTGCTCCATTGAGGAGCCAACGAGAAACACCCAGATTCAATCTTAGAAAAATCCAATACGTCACTGATAATTGCCAGCAATAGCTCAGATGATGTGCTCATATTAAGCAGTATAGACTGTTGTTCTTCGTTCAATGATGTGGATTTTAGGGTGTCTATTAGGCCAATTATGGCATTTAGCGGTGTTCTTAATTCATGACTCATCATCGCGAGGAATTCAGACTTGGCCTTGTTGGCTCTTTCTGCGTCTTTTCTTGCTGTGACAAGCTCTGCGGTACGTTCTCGAACGGTTGCTTCAAGCTTTTCTTTGTTCTCAATATCGAAAACAGCACGCTCTATCAACGGTCGAAAACGGTTTAGTGTGGCCTTAGTTTCAATACTAAAGTGCTTGGTATTCGAGTGGATAAAGATGATGACGGATTGTGTTAGTCCGCTATCGATACCAGTAATTAGAACAGAGTTGATTTGATCGAGGATAATGGGATGTAAGGAATTGAATTCACCCAGAGACTTGGGTTCAAAAAGGATGGCGCATTCTCCATTGATCACTCGAGATAACTTGCCACAATCACTCCAATTCATCTGTTCGAAGACTTTGTTATTGCTTAGCAGGGTTTTGAAACTGCCTTCGTTCCCTACCCTTGATACCACGATAAAGTCATCAAACTTAATGTATTTTTTGAGCACGAACTCGAGACTGGAGAATATCTCAGATATGTTACTTGCCTTACTGATCGCAGAGATGGTTGATAAGATCACCCTGTTCTCTTCAGCCAGCTTTCGCTCACGGGCTTTTAGTTTTTGCAGTTCAATACGTGCTTCTTGCAGCGCTTCTTGACCTTCAGAACCCATTACTTTTTCAACCTATAAAACGTTGCAGACGATACCATTAAATTCCCGTGTGCATTCTCGCCACCAGAGAGCCTGCCTTGTTCACCAAACGTAAATGGACATATGTATGGGAGCCCATTAAGTGCTTGATTTATTTGGTCACAAACCTCATCCATATCTTGTTTAAGGTTCAACATTGGGCCTGCACAAAAGATATTGATCGCCCCTAGTTTCTCTTCAAGATCCATGTCGTTGTAGTATGAGGAGTGAATGATATTCGCGGCGCGGCTAATCAACTGCTGCTTAGACCCTTGCATCAGGTAGATGGTGTCGCCTTCACTGATGTCTGTGAACAGCTCAATCCCATTACACTCCGTCTCTCTGATCGAATGAGACAATTTGAAATATGGGTAATCGTAAGAAGAGCCGACTTTCCTGCCTAATGGGTAGACTGACGACTTTTCGAATATGTAGCCATCATCACTGCCATCTAAGTGGAAATTAGTCCATTCGTTGTAAACGGTGACGGCTGGCCTGTGGTCTATCTCCAACAAAATTCGGTTTCTTACTTTGGAAACGGTGCCTGAATACCGCGTAGGCGTATGACCCGCGCTGAAAGAGGAATAGATGGACTGAGACGCAAACACTACCGTTAAAGACACACCATTTATAGACAGCGACTCTTCGGTGAAGATACTCCAATTTCCGGAAACCTGGTTGTCTGCAGCACTGCCACCAATAATTGGCACTTCAGTACCAAATTTCTTATCGATAGCCGCCATCACCTTTTCTTCGTTACCCGGTGTGGAATGCAGCAAGATAAGATCAGGAATTTCACCTTCTCGGTTGGCGTTCTTGAGTGCTTTGTCTATCGCGCTGAAGGTACTGCGGTCTATGGAGTCGCTGAAATGTTCGATTCCCGTACCATAGGCGTTGATCCCCGAGTCATGAATAATGAGGACGCCAATGACTGGACCAGAATGAAAACCAGTTTCGGTCATAATGCCGTGACAAGTAGTACAGCCATGTATGGGAGTGTTCGGGAGAGCATCTACGAAATATCTCTGCACAGCGAGTGTCGAATACTCTTCTGTGCAGTAGCAAATAAGACAAGCAATATCGTCAGGGTTTTCCACCCCGCTGAGCAACTCATCTACTGCGATTTTATCGTCTAGGGAGTAAGAGACTTTTGATAGAAATTTCATAGATTCTGGGTAACTTTATTAATGCTCTCTTTATAACACTTTAATGCATTGTGTTTCACTGATTTGGTACATGTTTCTATCAAAAGAACCGAGGTGTGCCCCAGTTTCTCTCTGTTACTCCTTAGAAAGGTTTACAGAAAACGTGCTCACCTGTTGTGGAAATGTAACCGTTATTGAGGAGGTCTTATCACTAGTTTGTAACAGCCAATTTGATGGTCCTTTTTCTTCCAGAATTCCGCTTTCATTATAGCTAATGATAAATTTGCCAGTTTTAGATGTTTCGATCGAATACCCTAGGTTATTGCTTGAAACTGAAACATTATGATTATCAATACCAAATTTACAAGGTTTTGAAACTATACAGTTTACTGTTTCGTTATTATCGTATGTTACTGTTCTCCAAGTAAATGCAGCTATTAAAATAACCAACATGACGATAATTTGAACAAGCCTGCCTTTTGTTAGCTTTTGTGCCGCCATTATAATCTTTACTCCTTGTTACAAAGTTCAAAGTTTTTAAATAAAAATCCAATTCCAGACCAAGCGTAAGGTTACTACTCTGTCATTGATTTGTTAATTCAAGTATAGTGTCGCGTTGAAAATGCCACTTTTTTTTAAAATCAGCAAGTGGAAATAAAGCCCTGAATAGGCTGAATTTCCTTTTCTAATTTGGGTGGCATTACGACGTGAGTCGTGTTGGAAGTAAAGTGTAGTAAATAAGAAATTGGAAGCATGCAAATGAGCCAAGAAAAGCAGCTTGAACAAAACTACAACTATACGGTCGTCCGTCAATTTACCCTAGTTACAATTTTGTGGGGTATTGTCGGTATGGGCGTTGGTGTTTTGATTGCCGCTCAATTAGTTTGGCCACAGCTAAACTTTGATACGCCGTGGTTGACGTACAGTCGTTTACGTCCCCTGCATACTAATGCGGTTATTTTTGCGTTCGGTACAAGTGCGCTGTTTGCAACATCATATTATGTTGTACAACGTACCTGTCAGACGCGTCTCTTTGGTGGCCCTCTCGTAGCCTTTACCTTTTGGGGTTGGCAAGCGATTATCCTGTCCGCTGCAATTACTTTACCGTTAGGTTTAACCTCTGGTAAAGAATACGCAGAACTTGAATGGCCAATCGATATTGCTATTACTCTTGTGTGGGTAGCTTATGCGGTCGTGTTCTTCGGAACCATGATTAAACGTAAGACATCGCACATTTACGTAGCAAACTGGTTCTTCGGAGCCTTCATTATCACGGTTGCCGTGTTGCACATCGTTAACAGCCTAGCTGTTCCTGTCTCTGCGTTTAAATCGTACTCGATTTATTCCGGAGCGATCGATGCAATGGTGCAATGGTGGTACGGACACAATGCGGTAGGCTTCCTATTGACAGCTGGTTTCCTAGGCATGATGTACTACTTCGTTCCTAAACAAGCTGGTCGCCCTGTTTACTCTTACCGTTTGTCGATTGTTCACTTCTGGGCTCTCGTGTCTCTGTATATCTGGGCTGGTCCTCACCACCTACACTACACTGCACTTCCTGACTGGACTCAATCTCTAGGTATGGTTATGTCTTTGGTTCTGTTTGCTCCATCTTGGGGTGGCATGATCAACGGTATTATGACTCTATCTGGTGCGTGGCATAAGCTTCGCTACGACCCAATCCTACGTTTCCTAATCGTTTCTCTATCATTCTACGGCATGTCGACTTTCGAAGGCCCAATGATGGCAATCAAAACGGTTAACGCACTATCTCACTACACGGACTGGACTATCGGTCACGTTCACTCTGGTGCGTTAGGTTGGGTTGCAATGGTTTCTATCGGTTCGGTTTACCACTTAGTTCCTAAACTATTTGGTCAAGAGCGTATGTACTCTGTATCTCTAATCAATGTTCACTTCTGGTTAGCAACGATTGGTACGGTTTTCTACATTGTTGCAATGTGGATCTCTGGCGTGATGCAAGGTCTAATGTGGCGTGCAGTTAACTCTGACGGTACATTAACTTACAGCTTCGTTGAATCTGTAGAAGCATCTTACCCGTTCTACTTTGTACGTTTCTTAGGTGGTTTCATCTTCCTATCTGGTATGTTCTTAATGGCATACAACACGTACAAAACTGTTTCTGCACCTAAAGATAGCCTTAAAGCTATCCCTCAACCGGCTTAAGGAGATTTAGAATGAGCTCAAATTCAAATAATCGCCATGAGTTGGTAGAGAAGAACGTTGGCCTACTAGCGATTCTTATCGTTATTGCTATCAGTTTTGGTGCTTTAGTAGAAATTACCCCACTTATTTTCCAAAAGCAGACTACTGAACCTGTAGAAAATCTACGTGTTTACTCTGCTCTGGAAATGGAAGGTCGTGATATCTACATTCGCGAAGGTTGTAACGTATGTCACAGCCAAATGATTCGTCCTTTCCGCTCTGAAACTGAACGTTACGGTCACTACTCTGTAGCTGGCGAAAGTGTTTGGGAACACCCATTCCTATGGGGTTCTAAGCGTACTGGTCCTGATCTAGCGCGTGTTGGTGATCGTTACTCTGATGAGTGGCACCGTGTTCACCTTATCGACCCTCGCGAACTTGTTCCTGAATCAAACATGCCTGGTTTCCCATGGCTTGCTGAGAATGTACTTGATGGCAAATTGACTAAACAGAAGCTTGAAATCTTCCGTAATCAATTTGGTGTTCCTTACACAGACGAACAAATTGCTAACGCTAAACAAGATGTTGAAGGAAAAACAGAGATGGATGCAATCATCGCTTACCTTCAATCGCTTGGCCACGCAATGAAATAAGGAATAATTATGGACATTATTACATTTCAAAGTGTTTGGACTGTTACTGTTTTTGCTTGTTTCATCGGCATCGTTTGGTGGGCTTTCGGTAAAAATCGTAAGTCGCGCTTCGACGAAGATGCAAACCTAGTGTTCGCTGATGAAGCACCTGCGAAAGATAAAAATCAAGGAGTGACGAAGTAATGAGTACATTCTGGAGTATTTGGGTAACAGTAATCACAATCGGTACATTGATTGGCTGTGCAGCCTTACTTCGTTGGTGTTCCAACGATAAAACAGGTGTAGAAGAAGGTCAGGATATGGGCCATGAATACGATGGTATTCGTGAGCTTAATAACCCGCTACCTAAATGGTGGACATACCTTTTCGTTAGCACAATTGTGTTTGCAGCTGTTTATCTAGCTCTATACCCAGGCCTTGGCAACTTTAAAGGTCTACTAGGTTGGACGAGTTCAAACCAAACAGTTCGTAGCGTAGAAGAGTCTCGCTCTGCAATCGCTGCTGCGCAAGCAAACAAACAGTTAGACGCATACGCGAAAGAACTTGATGATGCTGACACCTACTTTGGTGAAGCTTTCAGAAAGCTAGCTCACGACGAAAACGGTCTACGTTCTGTCCCTGACATTGCATCAGATGCCGATGCAATCAAAGTGGGCCAACGTTTATTCCTACAAAACTGTTCTCAGTGTCACGGCTCTGATGCACGTGGTCAGAAAGGTTTCCCGAACCTAACTGATGACGCATGGCTATATGGTGGTGAACCACAAGCTATCGTTACTACCATCATGCATGGTCGTGTCGGTCAAATGCCAGGTTGGAAAGACGCTCTTGGCGAAGAAGGCGTAAAAGAAGTAGTTAGCTACACGCTTAGCCTTTCTGGTCGTAGCGTAAACGCACGTGAAGCAGAGGCTGGTAAAGCGCGCTTTGTAGTGTGTGCAGCCTGTCACGGTACTGATGGTAAGGGTAACCCTGCTGTTGGCGCACCTGACTTGACTGACCGCGACTGGCTATTTGGCGATTCTCGCGCTGATGTGACGGAAACAGTCATGTACGGACGTTCTGGTGTAATGCCGGCTTGGAAGGACATCCTCGGTGAGGATAAGGTTCAGCTCGTCTCTGCCTACGTCTGGAGCCTCAGCAACTCAGATAAAGAGTAACATAATAATAACAGCCCCTTCTTAAGGGGCTGTCTTTCTTTTACAGTTATAACCTTAAGTGTTTGTAAAAATTAGTTTTATTTCATTGTATATATTGAGAATAATAATATGGAACAACCTTGGTATAAGCAGTTTTGGCCGTGGTTTTTGATCTTCCTAACCGTTGGCGTTTCTATGCTAACATTGGTTCGAGTCGCGATACTTACCAACCATTCAGTTAACGTTGTCACTGAAGATTACTATAAAAAAGGTAAAGGTATTAATGTCGACATTTCGAAAGTAAATGTTGCTAAAGAGCTTGGCTTATCAGCTTCAGTTAGCGAGAAAGGTAACTCAGTTATCATTACTCTCGACAAAGGCAAACTAGACCACTTCCCTGCTATTAGCGCAATGTTCGTGCACCGAACGCTGCCTGACCGTGATTTTACTCAGCTACTGACCGCTGATGCGAGAGGCAACTACACGTTGACTCTGGATCATGAAATGCAAGGTCCATGGTTTATCGAGCTTTCTCCGCATGATTCTGAATGGTTAGTGCAAGGTCGCATGAACTTCCCTATTGATACTCCTACTCAACTAACGAACTAAATCTTATGTGTGAATCCTGTTATCACTGCGGTGAAGATGTACCAGCGGAAACGGATTTTAAAGTAGAAATCTTAGGATCGGTACGACCTATGTGTTGTCCGGGTTGCGAAACCGTAGCCCAGACAATCGTTGATAGCGGTCTGGTCTCTTACTACCAATATCGTACCGCTCCAGCTGAAAAAGCGGATCTCGTGCCAGAGCAACTTCTGGCACTCAGTCATTACGACAACGAAGATGTTCAATTGGAGTTCGTCCGTAACTCTGAAAACACCTCTGAAGTGACATTGTCACTAGAAGGTGTCTCTTGTGCTGCTTGTGCTTGGCTTATTGAAAAGCAAGTCTCTTCAAAGTTAGGGGTTGTTAGTATTCGTGTTAATACCACGACTAACCGCGCCCTGCTCAGTTGGGACAACACTCAGACGAAACTGAGCGAGCTGTTGTCTGCAATCCATACCTTAGGCTACAAAGCCGCACCTTTTGAGGCTGATCAACAAGAAGCCGCCTATCATCGATCGATGAAGAATTATCTCTATCGTCTTGGCATTGCTGGTTTAGCAACCATGCAGGTCATGATGCTGGCTGTTGCGCTTTATCTTGAAGTCTTTGGTAACCTTGAGCCCGAATTCAAAAGCTACTTCCGTTGGGTGAGCTTAATCTTTGCAACACCGGTTCTGCTCTACTCTGCATTGCCTTTCTATATCAACGCGTGGCGTAGCCTCAAAGGTCGAACATTGGGTATGGATGTACCTGTGTCGATCGCTCTTTTGTTTGCCTACGTTGCAAGTTTGGTCGCAACGGTGACAGAGAAAGGTGAAGTATTCTTCGAATCTATCTCGATGTTTACCTTCTTCCTACTGCTTGGTCGTTTCCTTGAAATGCGCGCTCGTCGTAAAGCCGCCGCTGCTAGTGGTAACCTGCTTAAGCTCGTTCCTGCTATGGCAACAACGTTAGATGGCGAACAAGTTCCAGTCAAAACCTTAAAAGTTGGCGACCAAATTCGCGTTCTACCGGGTGAGCACATTCCTGCCGATGGCAAAGTATTGTCTGGCAGAGTTCATATCGATGAATCGATGCTGACTGGCGAATCTATCCATGTGGTCAAAAACGAAGGCGATACCGTCTTTGCTGGTACATTGAATGGTGATGAATCATTTGAATTGGAAGTAATGACGTCAAAAGCGGATTCGGTTATTTCCAATATCGTTCGCCTGCAAGACGAAGCGCAATTGTCTAAACCCCGCATTGCAGAAATTGCTGATGTTGTGGCTCGATACTTTGTTGCGGTGATCTTAATCATCTCATTCGGTACTTGGTTTTACTGGCACCAAACACGACCAGAAGACGCTTTCTGGATCATGCTTTCGGTATTGGTAGCAACGTGTCCTTGTGCTCTGTCACTGGCAACACCGACGGCGATTACTTGTTCAACGTCTCGCATGGGTAACTTCGGTATTTTGCTGCGCAAAGGCCACGTATTCGAAACCTTGTGCAAAGTGAATCACTTGATCATCGATAAAACAGGTACATTGACTGAGGGTGATATTCGTATCAGCCAAGTTGAAACCTTCGCTGAACTTGATAAAGACACTTGTCTCAAAGTAGCGGCGAGCCTGGAACAACACGCTAACCACCCTATCGCTAAAGCGTTCAAGACTCATCTTTCTGATGAGATCGAAGTAGAGTCAGTTAATAACGTGATTGGTTCAGGTATCACTGGTGAGTGGAATGGCCAAGAAGTTGCGATTGGTAGTAGTGAATTCATTCTAGGTGAAGCTCAACCATCGGAAAGCAACGGCATTTACTTGTCGATGGCGGGTCGTCATATCGCGACATTCACTTATGAAGATCCCATTCGTAAAGAAAGCATAGAGTTTATTAAGCAATTTAAAGAAGCAGGCATCAAAACAACTCTGCTTACTGGCGATTCTTTGATTAACGCGAAGCCTGTTGCTGAAGAGATCGGTATTACAGACATTGTTGCTAACGCAAAACCTGAAGATAAGCTTGCTTACCTGAACTCTCGAGATGCAAGTGATATTACCATGATGGTTGGCGATGGTATTAACGATGCCCCTATTCTTGCGGGTGCCCACCTTTCAGTTGCTATGGGCGGCGGTACGGATGTCGCGAAAGCTTCTGCGGATATGGTGTTACTGGGTGATAAGCTCGATAGATTACTTAAGTCGCGTACTTTGGCGTTAAAAACACGTAAGATAATTCGTGAAAACCTAGCTTGGTCATTAGGATATAACTTACTTATCCTTCCATTGGCTGTCGCGGGTTTGGTTGCTCCATACATTGCCGTTGTGGGCATGTCTGCCAGCTCTATTATTGTTGTGTCTAACTCGTTAAGGCTTTTAAAAGAGCAAGGTAAATAATGGAAAGTTTATACATCCTGATCCCCATTGCGATTGTACTGGTGTGCATCGCTGTTGGTATTTTTCTATGGGCGGTGAAGAGCGAACAGTTTGAAGACCTAGAACGTCAAGGTCACAATATACTGTTTGATGAAGACGCAAAGGCTCACAACCATTCTGATAGTAAACCTGTCAAGAATGAGAAAGCTAACAGCGAAAACCAAACTAACGTAGACAAAAAGAACGATGACGCCTGATTGGATCGGAGCCTTTGTTGTTGGATTGATCGGCGCAGGCCATTGCATGGGAATGTGTGGTGGTATTGCGTCGCTTCTTTCGATTGGCAACAGTAAACCTTCCCCTGTTATTCCCCTACTTTATAACCTAGGGCGCTTGCTGAGTTATGCCGTGATTGGTGGTGTGATTGGCGGTGCAATCTCTTCGATAGGTCAGCTAAGCGATTTTAACGCTCTGCTAGGTTGGCTGCGATTATTTGCTGCTGCCTTTATGATCGTCTTAGGTTTGTATATCGGTAAATGGTGGTTCGGCTTGTTGTTCTTTGAAAAAGTCGGACAGAAGCTATGGCGTTATATCTCTCCTTTAGGTAAATCATTTCTACCCTTGAAGCACCCTAGCCACGCTTTGCCGTTTGGCTTTATTTGGGGTTGGCTACCATGTGGCTTAGTTTACTCAATGCTTACGTGGGCGGCCGTATCAGGAAGTTGGTACAACGGTGCAGGTATTATGCTTGCTTTCGGTTTAGGGACGCTCCCAGCGATGCTGACGGTTGGTATGGGTGCTAATTTCCTCAAGAAACTGCAACAAGCTGACTTATTTCGCCAACTAGGCGCAATTTTAATCCTCATTTACGGTTTCTATACCGGTTATATGGCACTACAGCTCATTATTTATACCGTATAGCCATTCTTTAAATCCGGTTTTTTTACTACCCAACTGGATAAAGGAATGCTAAAATATTGACGTATATCAAATAGTGAAAGATTGTTATGATTTCTGAAAAGCCTGTGACGAAACGTGTTCAGTCTGGTGGCTGTGCGATCCATTGCCAGGATTGTAGTATTAGCCAGCTCTGTATTCCGTTTACTTTGAATGAATCTGAACTCGATCAACTTGATCAGATCATTGAGAGAAAAAAGCCTATTCAAAAAGGCCAAGAGTTATTTAAAGCCGGTGACGAGCTTAAATCTCTATATGCTATTCGCTCTGGAACGATCAAGAGCTACACGATTACCGAGCAAGGTGATGAGCAGATTACTGCATTCCACCTAGCGGGCGATCTTGTTGGCTTCGATGCGATTACTGGTGACCAACACCCTAGTTTTGCACAAGCGCTAGAAACTTCTATGGTATGTGAAATCCCATATGAGATTCTTGATGACCTATCAGGAAAAATGCCTAAATTGCGTCAGCAAATTATGCGCCTGATGAGTAACGAGATTAAAGGTGACCAAGAAATGATTCTGCTTCTGTCTAAGAAGAACGCGGAAGAGCGTCTTGCTGCATTCCTTTACAACCTTTCGACTCGCTTCTCTCAACGTGGCTTCAGCCCGCGTGAGTTCCGCCTAACGATGACTCGTGGCGATATTGGTAACTACCTTGGTTTGACTGTTGAAACAATCAGCCGTCTTCTAGGTCGCTTCCAAAAAGCAGACATCTTGAGCGTTAAAGGCAAATATATCACTATCGAAGATCACGATGCGTTGATGGAACTTGCTGGCGTTTCAAAAGAATAGTCTAGATATCAATGATGTAGTTCAATAATGAGCTACATCATGTTTCTCTCTTAAAACCTCTTATATTTCTCTTAATCTCTCCATAACTACGCTACATTATTTATATGTTCGGTCTGAAAAGTAGGCTTAGTTATGAGTATCTATAACAAAATTTTAGTTGTCGCAGACATTAATCACGATGAGCAACCTGCTCTAGTTCGTGCTATCCAACTTGCTAAGAAAAGCACCTCAACAAGCCACATCACTTTCTTTTTGTCGATATACGACTTCTCGTATGAAATGACATCTATGCTCTCTATCGATGAAAGAGACGCAATGCGCAAAGGCGTAATTCACCAACGCGAAATTTGGATGAATAAAGTCGCAGAACCTTACCTAGATGATTCTATTGAATTTAATGTACAAGTGGTTTGGCATAACCGCCCGTACGAAGCGATCATTGCTGAGGTTTACAGCGGCGAGCACGACATCTTAATCAAAGGTACGCGTAAACACGATACTTTGGAATCTGTCATCTTCACTCCAACCGATTGGCATCTGTTGAGAAAGTGCCCTAGCCCAGTGCTATTGGTTAAAAACGATTTCTGGCCAGATCACGCGAAGATTTTTGCTTCAGTTCATGTAGGTTCTGAAACAGAAGCTCATTTAGAGCTTAACGATACGATGGTCGACAGATTGCTAGAGATCACCGGTCGTTTGGATGCGGAACCGTTCTTGGTGAATGCCTACCCTGTGACACCTGCGAATATTACCATTGAACTGCCAGAGTTTGATCCAACGTCTTATACCGATGCGGTTCGTGGCCATCACTTAACGGCAATGAAAGCATTGCGCCAGAAGCACGGTATGTGTGAAGAAAAAACTGTGGTTGAACAAGGCTTGCCAGAAGATGTTATTCCTCGCGTCGCTTCTGAAAATAACGCTGCGATGGTGATTCTGGGTACAACGGGTCGTACTGGCTTGTCTGCCGTGTTTATTGGTAATACCGCGGAACATGTTATCGATAAGATTAACTGTGATGTGTTGGCTCTTAAACCGTCTGGTTACGTCAGCCCACTAGACCCTAACCTTTCGAAAGGTTAGGTCAGGGATAGTTTAACTTATAAAAAAACGCCTCAAGCATTGCTTGAGGCGTTTTTGTTTGTCTGTTGTAGGCGCATCTATTGCTCTACAACGATTATTCTTATTATACGTTCGTTACGTCGATGAACATTGACTCATCGATGTTAGAAGATGAAATTTCAGCTTCTTCGAATTCGTACGCTTTGCGGTCTTCACTACGGTCTAGTGGAAGGTTCACGAAGTCAAACAGCTCGCGGTCAGCCAGTTGGCTTGGACTTACGTTCTGGATTGACTTGAAGATCTTCTCAACACGACCTGGCGTTTTCTTATCCCAATCAATTAGCATCGCTTTAATGTTCTGACGCTGTAGATTCTCTTGAGAGCCACATAGGTTACAAGGAATGATTGGGAACTCTTTATGTTCTGCGTATTTGATTAGGTCCGTTTCACGACAGTAAGTCAGTGGACGAATAACAACGTTACGACCATCATCTGAACGAAGCTTTGGTGGCATAGCCTTTAAGCGTGCACCGTGGAACATGTTTAGGAACATGGTCTCAACGATGTCGTCTAGGTGGTGACCCAGAGCGATCTTAGTTGCACCAATCTTCTCTGCGAATGAGTACAAAGTACCACGACGAAGACGAGAACATAGGCCACACGTTGTTTTACCTTCTGGCACTTTCTCTTTAACCACTGAATACGTGTCTTTATCTACGATGTAGTAAGGAATGTTCAGCGTTTCAAAGTACTCAGGAAGAATGTGTTCAGGGAACCCAGGTTGTTTTTGATCTAGGTTTACTGCCACAACATCAAATTTGATCGGTGCTGCTTCACGTAAACGTAGCAAAATATCTAACATCGCAAATGAATCTTTACCGCCACTAATACATGCCATTACTACGTCATTCTCTTCGATCATGTTGTAGTCGATGATGGCATTTCCAACATTTCTTCTCAGACGTTTCTGAAGTTTGTTGAATTCAAGTGTTTCTTTTCTATTATCGTTTTGGTTCATTGCGACTCTCACACCGTCGTATTACCGACTGTAGATTGCTAGTGGGACTGTTTTAGGGCGTGGATTATACGGATTTTTATTTGATGTTGAAATAGTAACGGCCGGATAAACAAGCTGAGTAATAGAAAGATTCTGCTTTTATTGTTCGATAAGCGCCTAAACGGCAGAGAAACGCGGCTTCACAAGCTCTCGGTTGGTATCATAGATAAAGAAACGCAGCCTGATCTTATTCGATGAGGCTGCTTTAAGATATGTCGCAAAAACTTAGGGGGATGATTTCGCTAAGCTTTTACTTCACTAACAATGATTCTGTTAAAAATTATTGCGCGGGAATGTACGGCAATACGCGAACTGTTGGTTCTGGCAACGTGATGCTGTCACTTCCATTCAGTTCTTCTAAGGTGAATTTCGCACGTCCTTCTTTGATTGGTAGTTGCTTGCCATTTGAAAGCTCGATGTTGCCTTCCAGCTTATTAGCGAACTCTAGCGTTAACCCTTGGATATCTGGCGTGAACCAACCAGAGAACATACCGCTGACGTCTTCAAGCATAGCCTGCATCTGTGGCAATAGGTTTTCTATCTGTGCAACTTCTACTGTGCCAGCTAAAGGCTCTTGAGTCATCACCACAAAAGAATACGCACATTCCTGTTCTTGAGTTTGTACAAAGATAAGAGGGTTTGCTGAGCGTAGGTTTTGATCTACCGGTAGAAGCAGTTCATTGGCCGGAGAGACTTTTAGCTCTTCGTAGTGCTCTTCTTTTTCCATCCAAGCTTTGCTGATGTGACAGGTTTGCTGAGCTTGTTGATCAACAAAGAAGACCGCAACTTTGACATCATCATGCCCTTCTTTGGTGTTGTTTTTCAGCTGAGTATAAAGCTTAGAATACGTGAACATGTATTCTTGCGCTGAAGCAGGAAGAGAAACCCCAAGGCTTAATGAGGCTAATAAAGCGAGTGCTGTCTTTTTCATTATTATAATCTTGTCGAAGTTGAGCGTTTATAAATAGAAAGAGCAGCCAATGAGCTGCTCTTTTTGTGATATTACTGGTATAAGCCGACTATCGAAGGCAACCAAGTTGGTATCAAAATGAGTTACTTTTTCCAGTATACCTCGTTGTGACGGATCATAGCTTGTAAATCAGTCACATAGTCGGAACCTCGCTCAGAATATTTTAACAAGCCATTGGTGAGCTCTGTCGCCGTTGCGGTTGTTAAAAGATCATCACCTTGCGCATCAAGTTTTGCACGAATCACTCTTAGATCGGCGTAAGCACGATTACGATTAAGGTTCATGAAATACCGATGTACGGATTCTTGGCTTGAAGAGAATGTTGCGACTTCATGCGAGCTACCTTCGTTACGTTGTAGCGGAACAAGGCCACAACCTTTGGTGTAACACCAGTGTCCAAAATAGTTATTTGCTTTAGTGGCGAAACGAGATGTACCCCAAGCTGATTCATTGGCCGCCTGAGTTAACACAAGCGCTTCAGGTAGCACGTTTACACGATTCAACATTTCTTTCAGCCAAGCGTCATCTAAGCCCGATGAAGGTACAGGCAGGCTATACAGCTTCCCTAGTCTCTTTGCGTATGACGCGTCTTCAGAGTCAACATTGTTCAACCCCGTCTCTGAAAGCTTGGTTAGAAACGCACGTTCTTTGGTGATTCGCTTGTTTTCGATGTTGATACTTGGGCGAAGATAAGAAAAGAAGGTGTCTTTCTTTTTATTTACATCTTCAATCGCTGCGAAATCTGGCTTATCAGAAGAGACGGTCAAGTCACCAAAGTTTTGCTCTGAGTCTGAAGCCTTTTGCCCCGCTCGCCTGCGCTCTTCTTCTTGTTGGTAAAGCATTGGGCCAACTAACGAGATCGAGCCAACTAAGGCTAATGCTGTCACTTTTAGCGCAAGTGATTTACTTGCGCTTAATTTAGAGTTGTTATGCATCGAATACCTGTGGGTCTTTATTGTTGCTACCGTTGTGGTCGTCGTCGCTCTTTGGACGATCTGAAGCAATCAGTTTCAACTTGATGCCAAACATCTCACGGTAAAGGATACCTTTCACGTGGAAGAAGAATGGAAGAACGAAGATTAAGCCAATGCCGTACATCATCGCAGCCACGATGAACATCAACATAACCATTAGGTAAATAGACGCGACCACGAAGATCTTCTTGTTTACCGCTCTTAATGAAAGCAGAAGCGATTGCATTGGCGGCACTTTCTTATCACAAATCAGCAGAATCGAATGACTGAACGCAAGTGAGAAGTAGATAGATAAGAACGGCAGAATCATACCTGCGATGCCTTGAAGCATTAGGCTAAATAAAGTCACTAGGATAACGGGAACCGTAAACTGCAAACCTTTACCAATGTGGCGTACTTTGGTTTGTAGACCAGCAGCGTGGCTCATGGCCATTAAACAGATACCAGCATAGATAGGTGCACTGATCACTTCATAGCTAAAGTTCGCAATAAAAATCGATTCAACGATTTGTGGTGTAAACGACTCTGGGTCGATAACCGCATCCAATATAACCGCGGGATCACCAAGCTGTAGTTTAAGTGCGATATAAAAGATAGCGAGTTGCACAAACATCAAAGCAATAATCGCAGGGGAAAACGAAAGAAAGTGACTTATCGTATGTTTCCAAGCTTCTTGGAATACAGCCGTTGCTTTGAGCTCATAATCGCCAGAAAGTGCACGGTTAATACTACCGCCCAAATTAAAATCTTTTTCGATGTCGTTGTTCATATTGATACCTAGGTGCGCCGATTAAGCGAAACCACCTAACTTATTGATAAAAAATTACCTTCATTATACTCATATGTCGGATACAAACTAAAATATGATTCTGTAACAAGGCTTGCTTTTGCGTCTTAATGGTTAATAATTAGACACTTGTTGGGGTGTAATCCCAGTAAATAACAGTATGGTAAAGGATGTTTACTTTTACCTGCGAAATTTTTTATCTTCGAAAGGTAAAAAATGCTTTGAATTCACGTTTTTGGTGATTATGATGCGCGCCTTAAAGGTGTATAGCAACAGGTCTCAAATAGAACCAAGGTGGAGAAAAACAGACGTTGAACGCTAAAAAATCAGTAGGAAAGCCAGTAGTACAGCTAACTGGCATCAGTAAAAGTTTCGATGGTAAGGAAGTCATCGGCAATCTGGATTTAAACGTAAATCATGGTGAGTTTCTCACGATTTTAGGCCCATCAGGTTGTGGTAAAACAACCGTACTAAGAATGATTGCGGGTTTTGAAACGGCAGATAGTGGTCAAATATTATTAGCTGAACAAAACGTAACCCAAGTTCCTGCTGAACAAAGGCATGTAAACACTGTATTCCAAAGCTATGCCCTATTCCCACATATGACTGTTTTCGACAATGTGGCATTTGGCTTACGCATGCAGAAAGTTCCAAACAGCGAGGTTGAACCTCGTGTAATGGATGCTTTGAAAATGGTGCGCCTAGAACAAATGGCACAACGAAAGCCACACCAGCTATCTGGTGGTCAACAGCAACGTATTGCAATCGCTCGTGCTGTCGTTAATAAGCCTAAAGTTCTTTTGTTGGATGAATCTCTATCTGCTCTGGATTACAAACTGCGTAAACAGATGCAAATCGAGCTGAAACAATTACAACGCCAACTTGGTATCACGTTCATTTTTGTAACGCATGACCAAGAAGAGGCGCTGTCTATGTCTGACCGTATTATTGTTATGCGTGATGGCGTGATTGAACAAGACGGAACACCAAGAGAGATCTACGAAGAGCCTAAGAACCTATTTGTAGCGCGTTTCATTGGTGAAATTAACGTATTCGAAGCGACAGCGAAATCTCGTCAAGATGAAAAACGCATTGTTGCGACAATCGAAGGTGAAGAGTCCATTATCTATCACGATAAAGACGTAACACCGGGTCAAAAACTGCAAGTATTGCTTCGCCCTGAAGATCTTCGTATCGAAGAAATTAAAGAGTCTGAGCAACGCGGTATTGTTGGCCACATTGTCGAGCGAACCTATAAAGGCATGACATTAGATTCAGTCGTAGAACTTGAATCTGGTATGCGTGTCATGGTTAGCGAATTCTTCAACGAAGATGACCCTGATGTTGATCACTCACTGGGCCAAAAAGTTGCAGTAACTTGGGTTGAGAGCTGGGAAGTGGTATTAGAAGATGAGCAAGAAGTTTAATTTACAAAACGCAATTGTTGCTTTAATCACAGGTTGGTTAGTGCTGTTCGTGATGATTCCAAACATCATGATCATTGGTACTAGCTTCCTTACTCGTGATGAAGCGAACTTGATCGAGATGACCTTCACTCTCGATAACTACGTGCGTTTGGCTGACCCGCTGTATTTTAAAGTGTTGATGCACTCTTTCTATATGGCAATTGTCGCAACCCTACTTTGTTTGATTATTGGTTACCCGTTCGCTTACATCGTGGCAAAAATGCCTACGAAGTGGCGTCCAATCATGTTGTTCCTAGTGATAGTGCCATTCTGGACTAACTCTTTGATTCGTACCTACGGATTAAAAATTGTACTGGGTACGCAAGGTGTCTTGAACAAAAGCTTGTTAACGCTAGATATCATTGATAAACCGCTACGTATCATGTACTCAGAAACCGCAGTAATGATCGGTTTAGTGTACATCCTACTTCCGTTTATGATTCTGCCGCTGTATTCAGCGATTGAAAAACTGGACGATACGTACTTAGAAGCGGCTAAAGATTTAGGTGCGAACAAACTGCAAACGCTATTGAAAGTGGTACTGCCACTAACAATGCCGGGCATTATCGGCGGCTGTTTGTTAGTACTGCTGCCAGCGTTAGGTATGTTCTACATCTCTGACCTATTAGGCGGAGCTAAGAACCTATTGATTGGTAACGTGATTAAGAGCCAGGTGCTCAACGCTCGAGACTGGCCGTTTGGTGCAGCGACGAGTATCGCACTGACCATGGCAATGGCTGTGATGCTGTATGCCTACTACCGAGCAGGTAAGCTATTGAACAAGAAAGTGGAGCTAGACTAATGGGTCGCACAGTTAAGTTCAGCTTTATGGCGCTGGTATACGCCTTTCTATACCTACCTATTATCGTATTGATTGCGAACTCATTTAATGCCAATAAGTTTGGTATGAAATGGGGTGGCTTCACGACTAAATGGTATGACGCGCTTATTAACAACGACAGCCTAATGCAGGCTGCGTGGCACTCGATCAATGTAGCGGTGTTCTCAGCAACAGCCGCAACGATTGTCGGTAGCCTTACAGCAGTAGCCCTATTCCGTTACCAATTTAAAGGTAAAGGCATCGTAAATGGCATGTTGTTCATCGTAATGATGTCACCAGATATCGTAATGGCGATTTCGCTTCTTGCGCTATTCTTGGTAATGGGTGTTCAACTTGGGTTCTTTACCCTACTTGCTGCTCACATTACCTTCTGTCTACCGTTTGTTGTAGTAACGGTATACAGTCGCTTGAATGGCTTTGATGTGAAGATGCTAGAAGCAGCAAAAGACTTAGGTGCAAGTGAATGGACGATTCTAAAACAGATCATTCTGCCTCTTGCTAAGCCAGCGGTTGCTGCGGGTTGGTTATTGAGCTTCACTCTGTCTTTGGACGATGTAATCATTAGCTCTTTCGTAACCGGCCCAACGTATGAAATCTTACCACTGAAGATTTACTCAATGGTTAAAGTGGGTATCTCTCCTGAGGTAAACGCCCTAGCAACAGTGATGTTAGTGGTGTCGTTAATACTGGTGATCATTTCTCAGTCATTAGCGAGAGAAAAAATCAAGTAAGTCTCCTACTCTATATAGAGACTGGCTTGATTAAGAAGTTAAGAGACTTCAAGTTCAAAAAAAGTGTTAATCATAAACAGAATGGTAAATTGCCATTCTGTTTTTCTATCTACTGCCTTCGGGCAACGTTTAGTTTGGAGCTAACGTCAATGAAAAAATGGGCTACTCTATTAGCTGGTAGTGCATGTGCGCTTTCAATGTTATCTGCACCATCATTTGCAAAAGATAACAAAGAATTGGTATTCATGAATTGGGGACCTTACATCAACAGTGAGATTCTAGAACAGTTCACTGATGAAACTGGTATCAAGGTGATCTACTCGACTTACGAGTCGAACGAAACCCTGTACGCAAAGCTAAAAACACACAACAAAGGCTATGACCTAGTTGTGCCGTCGACTTACTTCGTATCTAAGATGCGTGACGAAGGTATGCTACAAAAGATCGACAAAACTAAGCTGGACAACTTTAAGAATCTAGATACTAACTACCTAGATAAGCCGTACGACCCAAATAACGACTACTCTATTCCACACGTAGTTGCGATCACAGGTCTTGCTGTTAACACTGACATGTACGATCCAGAAGATTTCCAAAGCTGGGCTGATCTATGGAAGCCAGAGCTTGAAGGTCAACTGATGATGATGGACGACACTCGTGAAGTGTTCCACATCGCACTGCGTAAGTTAGGTTACTCTGGTAACACAACCAACGAAAAAGAGATCGACGAAGCGTACGCTGAGCTACAAAAGCTTATGCCAAACGTTCTAGTATTTAACTCAGACAACCCAGGCGCGCCTTACATGTCTGGTGAAGTGGGTCTTGGTATGCTGTGGAACGGTTCTGCTGCTGCAGCGCAAAACGAAGGTCTACCAATCAAACTGGTTTTCCCTAAAGAAGGCGGTATCGGTTGGGTTGATAACTTTGCGATTAGCTCTGGTGCGGTAAACGTAGAAGCAGCTCATAAGATGATTGATTTCCTACTTCGCCCTGAAATTGCTGAGCAAATTTCTCGTGACACAGGCTACCTAACGGCCGTTAAAGCGTCTAACGAGAAGTTCAAAGATAGCCCTGCGCTATTCCCATCGCAAGAAGACCTTGATCGTGTTGAATGGCAAGCTGCGGTTGGCGATAAGACAGTGAAGTACGAAGATTACTTCATGAAACTTAAAGCAGGTCAGTAATTTAGCTTATTATCTAACTGTGGCTAAGTAACCAGTTTACTTAACAGGTCAACGTAGATAATCAATAAGTTAAAAATAAGAATATCAATGAATAGGCAGCTTAGGCTGCCTATTTTATTATATCGCTGCTATAATATAGCGCGATTTTTCGAAATCCTTTACCTTGGGTTCACTACCCAGCTCCAAATCAAACAAATGAACGGAACAGTAATGAAAAAAACACTGTATACCGGCGCATTGTGTGCTGCTACTTTACTTTCTACACCCTCTTTCGCAGCTGACCAAGAACTGTATTTTTACAACTGGTCTGAATATATTCCAAATGAAGTACTAGAAGACTTCACAGAAGAGACGGGCATTAAAGTCTACTACTCAACTTATGAGTCTAACGAAAGCATGTACGCTAAGTTAAAAACTCAAGGTACGGGTTACGACTTAGTGGTTCCTTCTACTTACTTCGTTTCTAAGATGCGTAAAGAAGGCATGCTTCAAGAGCTTGATAAAACCAAGCTAAGCCACTTTGCAGATTTGGATCCAAATTACTTAGATAAGCCATTTGACCCAAATAACAACTACTCAATCCCATACATCTGGGGTGCGACGGGTATTGGTATCAACTCAGACATGCTAGACAAGTCTTCAGTTAAAAACTGGGGCGATCTGTGGGATACGCAGTGGGAAGGTCAACTGATGATGATGGATGACTCTCGTGAGGTTTTCCATATCGCTCTATCTAAACTGGGCTACTCTCCAAACACGACTAACCCTGAAGAAATCAAAGAAGCCTACGAAGAACTTCGTAAGCTAATGCCAAACGTATTGGTATTTAACTCAGATTTCCCAGCGAACCCTTACCTAGCAGGTGAAGTGTCTCTTGGTATGCTTTGGAATGGTTCTGCTTACATGGCACGCCAAGAAGGCGCAACGATTGACATTATCTGGCCAGAAAAAGGCGCTATCTTCTGGATGGACAGCCTAGCAATTCCAGCAGGCGCTAAGAACACTGAAGCGGCTCATAAGATGATCGACTTCCTTCTTCGCCCAGAGAACGCTGCGAAAATTGCTCTAGAGATCGGTTACCCGACACCAGTTAAAACCGCTTACCCTCTTCTTCCTAAAGAATTTGCTGAAGACAAGAACGTTTTCCCACCACAATCAGTGATGGATAACGGTGTGTGGCAAGATGAAGTTGGTGAAGCGAGCGTTATTTATGACGAGTACTTCCAAAAACTTAAAGTAAACAACTAAGTTATTGTTAGTTAAGAAGTTAAGTAAATAAAGCGGCGTAAGCCGCTTTATTTTTTCAGATTCAGATACTGATGTGTGTTATTAAAGACAAGGCTTAGGCCGTTAAAGAACCTTTCTCTGTACATAATAACTCGCCAACCAGTTTAGGCACCTCGATACTCGCCTTGCCGTAGCGCTTCTCTTCAAATTCACTTTCAACCGCACTTGGTTCGAGGTTTATCTCGATAGTATGTGCACCATGCATTTTCGCATCGTGAACAAAGCCTGCCGCTGGATAAACAACACCTGAAGTTCCGATAGAGATAAACAGATCCGCTTCTTCCAGTGCGGAATAAATGTCGCCCATTCTTAGTGGCATTTCGCCAAACCAAACAATATGTGGACGCATTTGTGCAGGGATTTGGCAGCAATGACAAAGTTCACCCGTTTCAATATCGCCTTTGTGCTCTACAACTTGATTGGATTCACTGCAACGCGCTTTTAAAAGTTCACCATGCATGTGAATAATGTTGTTGCTACCGCCTCTCTCGTGCAAATTGTCGATGTTTTGAGTAATGATGGTAACTTTGCCATCAAGCTTGTCTTCGAGCTCTCCTAGCGCCTTGTGGGCTGAATTTGGCTGAATGCTCTCACTTTGCAGGCCGTGACGACGCTTGTTATAGAAGGCTTGTACCAAGTCAGGATCTTTTGCGAACCCTTCAGGCGTCGCTACATCTTCGATTTTGTGGTTTTCCCATAGCCCGTCTTGTGCTCGGAATGTTTGTATCCCCGACTCTGCAGAGATGCCAGCGCCAGTAAGAATTACGATATTTCGATATGGGAAATGCATATAACGTCCTTTTAGATATGTCACTTTGTAACAGCTTAGCACTGTTCAAATTCCAACAATAGTTTTGGGGATTAGACCATAGTCTTAGGCAACTGAATTCATTGGCTATTTGTGACATAACTCGCTTGATAGTTGTGGTTGTTGTTACTCAAATTCTCTGTTTTGCTATCCATAGAAACAAAAAAGCGACCGAAGCCGCTTAGTTCTGTTCAACAGTTGTCTACTTGATGTGCTTTACCCCACCAAGTGAACAACGTTAGTCTTCGTTGATAGAAGAGATCTTATGGATAGAAAGATCCGCACCGTTGAATTCATCTTCTTCACTTAAGCGTAGGCCTGTTAGTTTGCTCAACACACCGTATACGATTAACGCGCCGACGAAAGCAACAGCAACACCTGCGACTGTACCAATCAACTGAGAAGCAAAGCTCACGCCGCCTAGACCCCAGAAAGCTTGTTGGCCGAAGATACCAGCAGCAACGCCACCCCAGGCACCACATACGCCGTGTAGAGGCCATACACCCAGTACATCATCGATCTGTGTTTTGTTTTGCATATAAGTAAATAGGTAAACAAACAGCGCACCTGCCACACCGCCCGTCACCAAAGCGCCAAGTGGGTGCATCAAATCTGAGCCCGCACAGATAGCGACGAGACCAGCCAAAGGACCATTGTGGATGAAGCCCGGGTCATTTTTACCTGCAATTAGAGCCGCAAGAATACCGCCAACCATGGCCATGAGAGAGTTCATTGCCACGAGACCGCTGATGCCATTGATCGCTTGAGCTGACATCACGTTAAAGCCAAACCAACCCACACATAAGATCCAAGAGCCTAGTGCTAAGAATGGGATATTCGATGGTGCGAAGTTGGTGTGTTTGCCTGCACGGATTCGACCTTTACGCATCCCTAAGAAGTAAACTGCGACCAAAGCAATCCAACCACCTACGCCGTGAACCACTACCGAGCCTGCGAAGTCATGGAACACGTAACCAAACTGACCTTCTAGCCAATCTTGGAATCCAAAGTTGCCGTTCCAAATGATGCCTTCAAAAAATGGATAGATGAAACCAACCGTAAACAGTGTCGCAATCAAAATTGGATAGAAACGAGCACGCTCTGCGATACCACCAGAAACAATCGCAGGAATTGCCGCTGCGAATGTCATTAGGAAGAAGAACTTAACCAGTTCATATCCGTTGCCTTGCGAAAGTGTTTCTGCGTCTGCAAAAAAGTGTGCACCGTAAGCAACCCAGTAACCGATAAAGAAGTAAGCAATGGCGGAGACACCAAAGTCGGAAAGGATCTTAACCAGCGCGTTGACTTGGTTCTTCTTTCGCACGGTACCGACTTCGAGAAACGCAAAGCCAGCATGCATCAGGAAGACCATGATTGCGCCGAGTAATAGGAATAAAGTATCTGAACTTTGGGTAAGGGTTTGTACTGCACTATGAACTTGAGTCACCGTTTCACTCATTAAAGCATTCTCCTTCGCTTTATCTGATTTGCACTGATATCGTGCGATTCAATGTTGTAATTAATTAAAGACTCAACAGTGAACGCAAGATGTGTTCCAAGTGTGAAGGGTAATTTTCGTGCAACAGCTTCTTTCTTTAAGTTGTTGATTATTAATCTCTAAATATTTAGGTGCACTTTTATGGTCCTTTACACCAAAAAAAATCGCAACGACAATTGCACCAAATAAGGGAGTTGCACCATATTGAAGCGGTCAATAAGTAGGTTATGATGCAGATAGCGGCTGACAACTATTTACGGTTCCGGGGACTTAAAAACAAAAAGCCCAGTTCAATGAATCACTGGGCTTTCTTTAGATATGTCATTAACGTCTCAGCGTTACAGGTTTGGTCCTGTCGACGGGTTTTGCGGTAGGTTTTGACTTAAACGCTGCATGCCTTGATACATACGGATAAACCAAACCACAATCGCAACACCACCGAACAACATGCCTACATACGGTATGTAGTAAGCGATGTCATCGATAATATGATTTTGATACCAGTAATCGTTCACACCGATCAACACGCCATTAGAGGTCGCTACTGTCACGATAAGTACAACAAAGAACGTCAAGTTCAAGAAGAACGAGCGAATCAAGCCGTAGTAATGGGTATCCACTACTTCGCCGTCTTCACCTTTATCTAAACGATAGCCCGCGTAGATGATGGCAATTACACCAGAGAGAAGACAAGTAAATGGTGTAAAACAGCTGAGGATGTAAGCAACCCAAATACCTTTATGAGGTTTGTTCATTCTTATTCACCCCTTCACTTTTCTCTGTTGCTGCGTTAGCGCTTTGTTCAACGCCGTTTTTCTCTTGTTCCATCACTTCTTTGTACCAAAGGTCATGGTGCTCTTTTGCCCAAGTTTCATCAACTTCGCCTGTTACCATGCCTTCTAGTGCGCCTTCCATACCGAACAAGCCGATGTAGATGTGGAACACGAAACCACAGATAAGGATCAAAGCAGCCAACATGTGGACTAGGTTTGAAAGCTCCATATCACGACGCGTTTGACCGAAGATTGGGAAGTCTAAAACCAAGCCACTGATCGCAGCCACACTACCCATTACAATCAATAGCCAGAACAGCGCTTTCTCACCCGCGTTGGAAAACTCTGCAGATGGATGAGAACCTTTATGTTTCCCGACCATACCACCTAGTTTCATGAACCACTGGATATCGACCATCTTGAAGATAGACTTGCGCCACCACTTGATAAGAACAGCCATCAACAGCACATAGAAAATTGGGCCGATGTAGTTGTGGTATTGCTTAGCTAGTAGAACGATGAAGCCCCACAGATCCGTTGGAATGTACGGCTTCAAGAAGTGTTTACCGTAAACCAACATCAAACCACTGAACGCCAGTGTTAAGAAGGTAAACGCCATACTCCAGTGCAAGGCACGGTCTAGTCGAGACCAACGTTTGATCTTACGGCCTGTTCTTGGCGCACTCAGCATTAATGGGCCAATCACAACGTACATTAGAGTAACGAAAGCAATACTGCCAAAGATAGCGACAGCACCGGCTGGTGACATCCACTTCTCTTTCAATATGTACCACGTTTGACCTGGGGTACTGATCAACACACCGTGCTCAGCCGATTGAGATGTGGTGTAACCTTCTTCACCGTTTCTTACTTGTCGCCAAAAATCAGCGCCAGCAAGTTGTGTGATTTCTCTTTCAGCAGAGCTCGATTGAGTTTGTGATGAGTTCGTCTCAGATGCATGACTCAAAGGAGACAGCATTGTTAGTGCTGCCAACATTGGCAGCACAACAAGGAAGAGACGCTTAAACATTGTAAGCATATGTCTCTCCTAACTAGCTCTTCATCGCATCGTAAGAAAGGTCATTGCCGTCTGTCCAGCCTGCACCCTTCGCACCACGCTCAACAACACGCTGACGGAAAACATCAGAAACTTTCTCTGCGTCACCCGCTAGCAGTGCCTTAGTTGAACAAAGCGAAGCACACATTGGCAGTTTGCCTTCAGCAATACGGTTCGCACCGTATTTTTGACGCTCTTCAACAGAACCTGGCTCTGTTTCTGGGCCGCCAGCACAGAAGGTACACTTGTCCATTTTACCGCGCTCACCAAAGGCTTCCTGTTTAGGAAATTGAGGTGCGCCAAACGGACAAGCAAACAAGCAGTAACCACAACCGATACACAGATCTTTATTGTGAAGTACGATGCCGTCTTCCGTATGTTCAAAACAGTCTGCCGGGCAAACTGCCATACAAGGGGCATCAGTACAGTGCATACACGCTACTGAGATAGAGTTTTCACCTGGTTCGCCATCGTTCAGTGTCACAACGCGACGACGTTGAATACCCCATTCCAGAGCATCATCATTTTCATTCTTACATGCAGTGACACAACCGTTACATTCGATACAACGCTTGGTGTCACAAAGAAATTTCATTCTAGCCATTTTAAGACTCCTTACGCTTTACGAATATTACAAAGGGTTACTTTCGTTTCCTGCATCAACGTGACAGGGTCGTAACCGTATGTGGTTGCTGTGTTAGCAGCTTCACCAATAACGTAAGGATCAGTGCCTTCTGGGTATTTAGAACGCAAATCTTCGCCTTGGAACTTACCACCGAAGTGGAATGGGATGAATGCCAGACCCGGTTTTACACGACGTGTAACCATCGCTTTCACCTTAATACGGCCCTTCTCTGCGCCCTCAACCCAAACATCGTCACCGTCTTTAAAGCCGATGTCGTTTGCATCTTTCGGGTTCACTTCAACAAACATCTCTTGCTGTAGTTCTGCTAGCCAAGGGTTAGAACGGGTTTCTTCACCACCACCTTCGTACTCAACCAAACGACCAGAGGTCAGGATAATCGGGTATTCGCCAGATTTGTCTTGCTCTTGAATCGACTTGTAAAGCGTAGGAACACGGAAGATAGCTTCTTTGTCGTCCCACGTTGGGTAATCAGCAACTAGGTCTCGACGTGGCGTGTAAAGTGGCTCACGGTGCAGTGGTACACGGTCTGGGAATGTCCAAACAATCGCACGTGCTTTCGCATTACCAAATGGGATACAGCCGTGTTTAATTGCCACACGTTGGATACCACCTGAAACGTCAGTCTTCCAGTTTTTGCCTTCAGCAGCCGCTTTCTCTTCTGCAGTTAGATCATCCCACCAACCCAGTTGTTTCAGTAGTTTGTCACTGAACTCTGGGTAGCCGTCTTTGATCTCACAGCCTTTCGAGTAGCTGTCTTCTGCCAGTAGGCTTTGACCTTCAAACTCAACACCAAAACGAGTACGGAAGTTACCACCACCTTCAGCAACCGTCTTAGACGTATCGTAAAGGATGTGTGTACCCGGATGTTTCATCTCTGGTGTGCCCCAACATGGCCAAGGTAGACCGTAAGTCTCGCCATTTGCTGGACCGCCTTCTGCTTCTAGAGACGTTTTGTGGAATGTGTGCCAATTCTGTTGGTGTTCTTTCAAACGCTCAGGGCTTTGGCCTGTGTAGCCGATTGTCCACATACCTTTGTTGAATTCACGTGTAATATCTTCAATCAGTGGTTGGTTGTTCTCAACACGGATGTTTTTGAACAGCTGATCAGAGAAACCAAGCTTCTTAGAAAGCAGGTACATGATTTCGTGGTCAGGTTTAGATTCGAATAGAGGATCAACAACCTTGTCACGCCACTGTAGAGAACGGTTTGACGCCGTTACACTGCCGTAGGTTTCAAACTGAGTCGTTGCTGGTAGCAGGTAAACGCCGTCGGTACGATCATTCATTACCGCTGCAACCGTTGGGTATGGGTCAACAATAACCATCATATCCAGCTTCTGCATCGCTTTTTTCATCTCTGGACCACGAGTCTGAGAGTTCACCGCGTGACCCCAATAGAACATGGCACGGATGTTTTCGCGTTGGCGAATCTTGTCTTTGTCTTCAAGTACGCCATCAACCCAACGAGATACAGGAATACCTGCACTGTTCATTGGTTTTTGACCGCCGTATGCGTTGTCGTCGAAACGGCCTTTCACCCAGTCAAAGTCGATATCCCAAACTTTTGACCAGTGACGCCAAGAACCTTCAGACAAGCCGTAGTAGCCTGGAAGTGTGTCTGACAGTACGCCAAGGTCAGTTGCGCCCTGTACGTTATCGTGACCACGGAAGATGTTTGCACCGCCGCCTGATTTACCGATGTTACCTAGCGCAAGCTCAAGTACACAGTAAGCGCGTGTGTTGTTGTTACCAGTCGTGTGCTGAGTACCACCCATACACCAAACGATACAACCCGGACGGTTTTCAGAAAGTAGTTTCGCGGTGTGGTATACGTCTTTTTCACTAACACCAGTTACGCGTTCAACTTCTGCTGGGTTCCACTTCGCGACTTCTTCACGGATCTCGTCCATGCCGAATACACGTTGTTTAATGAACTCTTTGTCTTCCCATTGGTTTGCAAAGACGTGCCATAACACACCCCAGATAAACGCAACGTCAGAACCTGGACGAAGAGAAACGTAGTGATCTGATTTCGCAGCAGTACGCGTACGACGAGGATCCGCAACAACGATCTTACAGTTGTTCTTCTCTTTCGCGATCAAGATGTGTTGCATCGCTACTGGGTGAGCTTCCGCTGGGTTTGAACCAATGAACAGCATCGATTTACAGTTGTGCATGTCATTGAACGAGTTTGTCATTGCACCGTAACCCCAAGTGTTCGCAACACCGGCTACTGTGGTTGAGTGACAAATACGTGCTTGGTGGTCAACGTTGTTGGTGCCCCAAAGCGAAGCCATCTTACGGAATGCATAAGCTTGCTCGTTACTGTGTTTCGCACTACCTAGGAAGTAAACTGAATCAGGGCCAGACTCTTTACGAAGTTCTAGCGCTTTGTTACCGATCTCTTCAATCGCTTGTTCCCAAGAAAGCTTCTTCCACTTACCGCCTTCCAATTTCATTGGGTACTTAAGACGACGTTCACCGTGGCCGTGCTCACGAAGTGCTGCACCTTTCGCACAGTGTCCACCAGCGTTGAATGGGTGATCGAATGCAGGCTCTTGACCTGTCCATACGCCATTTTGAACTTCAGCGTAGATACCACAACCCACAGAACAGTGAGAACAGATAGTACGTTTCACTTCTGTTTTCGCTTCTGGATCGACTGATTTAGCCTGTGCTTTCTTCATCATACCTGGTGCAAATAGACTTGCGCCTACCACTGCGCCACCAGCAGCTAATGAAGTGTTTTTCATGAAGGCACGTCGAGACACACCTAGCTGATTGGTTTCTTTGCTCACACTATCGGAGCGTTTGACAAGTTTCATCCGTTATCTCCTAAAGTGTGTCGTAGTAATCGCGAATGTGTTGCGTCTCACGATACCCTGTCTTCTTCACGTCTTCTTTCGAAATTTCAACAGTTTCTGAAGCGGTTGCCACTTTAGTTGTACCAGCGACAACGGCACCAGCAACGGCTGCAGTCGTCAAGCCTTTGAGTAGATCCCTACGGCTTGTATTTATATCTTTATTATCTTTCATCATTGCTTCCTTACCTTACGGTAGATCTTTTTTTGGAGGCTTAATGCCCCTCTATCGATATAATCGCGTACTGCTCGATTACTCGTAATCAGTGACGTTTTTCACATCAATCTTTAATTTGTGCTTACTGCTTTTTGTATTCACGCTAAAACGCACTTGTTCTAACGTTAAGAATGCTTCACACAGTTGAGCGGCCGATTTGTAGAAGTTCGCGCTTTCTGCCCCTTCAAGCTGACGCGTGAAAGAGTTAAACCAAGGGCCAAGGTGCTTATTGAATACCGCCTGTTGCAGTGCTTCTTCTTCAGCCGTTAGCATCGCCATCACTTCACACAGTGCTGCGATATGATCTTCCGGCTCTTTCACTTGATCGTCACGCTCAATGCCTAAAAGCTCTAAGTCATGACGAATCTCTGCCAATGGTTTTTCCATCATGGCGCCAGTGCGATGCCAAGAACCAAATGGAACGACTTCTCCACGCCCAATACCGATGAACAAATCTTGATATTCGTCTTCAAGAGCTTCACGGTTTGATTCTGTTGCCGCTTGTTGAATGGCAATCCAAGCCTTTTGCATTGCGCTTTCAGACGCTTCAATATCGAGTGTTTTTAGAAAGTCGATCACCTCTTCAGAAGGTGCGCTGCGAAACAGTGCGGATAGAACCAAATAGATCTCAGTTCTTAGTGTCTGTTCTTGTGCCTGATCCAAATTCGTTTCCAAGGCTAACTCCTAGTATTTCAATTGTTTCAATGGGTCTTGAGCCATTGAATCGAACATATCCACCACACGGCAGTCTTCACACATAGCAATACGATTAATCGCTGCTTCATCTGAAAAGTGAGAGTGACCGCGTAACTTGTTCTGTAACATGTCAATCATAGACTGAGGTGCGAATGGTTTATGGCAACGTACACATTCCGCAGCTTTCTCTTCATGAATCACAACTGCTTTTTGACGTTCTTCTTTTACCCAGTTCATACGAGGCGTAAGAGTCAGAACATTTTCAGGACATGCCTTTTCACACAAGCCACATTGAATACAGTCTTGTTCTACAAATTTAAGTGATGGAGAAGCCCCGTCGGTATGAAGTGCACGTGTCGGACACACAGCCACACAGCTCATACATAACGTACAATCTTTGCTATCACACGAAACGTTGCCGTAAGGTGCGTTTGACGGAAGCTCAACAATATTTTCAACAGGAATACGAGCTGAAGACATCGCATCAAGTGCTGTAAATAGACGTTGGCGCTTGTTGCCTTGAAGATCGCCAAGTGCAAGGTCGAATGAATCCACACAAAGTGTTGGAGGACATTCACGTAGAGATTCTAAGTACAGAATATCGATGGTTTCTTTTGGAATACCGATTTGATCTAGTAGTTCTTGAGCAATCCCTACTTCGTTATTTAGAACACGAATGATCGTTTCTGGCATAAAGCGAGATGCGGCAAACAGAACCTGAGTTGCGCCATTAACTAAAGCTGCAAACCAAGTATCGATACCAATAGATGGCAGTTCTTCTACGACAATTGGAATCACGTTATCTGGCAGTGCTTTTAGCGCCATTACATTGTAAGTCTCATGACGAGAGCTACAGATAAGTACGATTGGATCCAGACCGCCCGCTTGCTCATAATTAGCTAGCGTACGTTCAATAAACTTTTGAGTGTCATCAGGGTTTGGCAGCGCATAGGTAATCGCTTCTGTAGGACAACTAGTTGCACAAGTACCAACGCCTTGACATAGGTAAGGGTTAATCTCAATCTTGTGACCCGTCTTATCAGAGCCTTCACTTGATAGTGCGCCAGCAGGACAAGCATCTACACAACGCTCACAGCCTTTTACGCCACGAGAACTGTGCGCGCATAGGTCTGTGTCCAAACGGAAGAACTTAGGCTTATCAAACGTGCCCATTAACGTAGGAATTTCTTCTAACGCTTCAGCCAGTTTTGGATAACCACGACCTACTGGGTAATAACCAGGAACAGGCACTTCTTCAGTCATGCAGCTATTCAGACATAAGTCCAAAACCACATCAAAACAGTCATGATTGATTGCTACTTTTGCAAGGTTATTGGTTAGGCCTTTGCTCTCGATAAGAACTTCGAACGTACCAAGGAAACCAGAAACTTGAACCGCGTTCGCGTAGTAAAGCTCTGACTCAGTATTCGTTGCCTTCACACCATCTGTCGAAAGCAGTGTTAGGCTTGTTAACTGAGGTAATTGAGCCGCAGCACTTTCAATGATCGCAGTTGGACCAATAACAAGTGTATTACCGCCGCTTTCGTAGCTAACAGTAGGTGGAATCAGATTTGTTAACTCAACTGTATTTTCAAATGCATACAGTCTTGCTTTAGCGTTATTTGAATTTGCTTGTTCTAATAATTGTTTAAGCATTGCTCAGTTCCATCTTTGGACATGGATAATCTGTTCAACCTTTATTGTAGTAAGCGAGAGAGAACTTGCTGAGTAATCCGTTAACAACTAACCCTTTAGCCAGTGTGTCGTTCGTCAGACCGTGAACTCGTCTATCTACAAAAAAGTTGATAATGAACGTTATTTTGCAAATGCCATGCCAATTTAATATGCCTTATATTTCAGTGATTTAATCCTATATAACGTTTATTGTGCGTATAAAAAAACCGCTTGGGACATTTTGTCGCAAGCGGTTCATTGAGTGTTTAGTCAAAATGTACCTATTCTTTGTGTGGTATATTTTGTCCCACCTCTTTCAGGTCTGCTTCGTCTGATATTGTAGCGTTATTATTCGATACTGTGTTTTTATACAGTTCTTTTTCTTGTTCGGTTATTTCGGCACTTTCTGACGTTTCAAGTTTATTATCAGATACCTCAAGATCGATTTCAGAATTTTCTAAAACTTCACCTTCGTCTTTATTATCAATGATTTGCTCTTCTTCTGGCGCAGTTTCTTCTTCCGTTTTGTCTTTAACCCAATCACGCAAGGTTTCCGCAACCCCTTCAGAAAGAGACTTCAAATTACTGTAATCGTCGTCGTAATCATCTAAACCATCACGAACGTTGAATTCTTCTGAGAGGAATAATTTACGCAATGCCGCTTTTTTTACGCTTTCTGAAGCTTCTGACACCAATAATTGAGCAACAGACAAGTCTTCAGTCGTTTCTGATGCTATCTCCTGAGAGTCAATAGTTTGAGAATCGACAGCGTGTTCTGGAGACTCTTTTTCCAAAGTTCCACGTTCTAATGACTCCGATGTTTCTGCGTCTATAGATGAAGCAGCAGACGAAGTCTTTGCGGAAGTAAGCTCAGTTTCCTCAAGCGTTTGTTGCGCTTCTAAAGGTTGGTCGGTTGATTCATCAAGCTTTCGTTGAGACCAACGGCTAAAAAAGTTAGTTGCCATTTGATCGACCCGCGCCTTTACGTTTCTTACGTCTTGCTTCTAATAACTCACCATGACGACCGATGAACGCTTCCATCCAAGCTTGTACAGGTAACGGAATGTCGTATGAAAGGACTTGGTTGTCACCGTCCATGTATTGCCCTGCAACGGTTTGTGATGCTGTAAGTAACTGAATGACGGGCTTAACGCCTGAATCGACATTATCCATCACTAAGAAAAGCTTAGGTTGCTGAGAGCTTAGATTGAAGCGGTAGTCGGTACGTTCGTCTTTGTGCAACTGAAGCAAACATACGTCTGGGGTTTCATGTTCAGGTGATAATTCAAAACCGATGAGTTCCCATTGAGTTGTTACCCAAATGCCAGTTTTGATCTCTTTCTCTATTCTTTGGACACCGATTGGCCAAGCTGCTTCTGTTTTTTCATATTGTTCTTTGAATTCTTTTATCTCAGACATACTTCACCCAATTGATTTTCTTTGGTCTGAATGCACTTAGGACATTTTGTACTGTGTGCATTCATATACACCCCATAAAGCAATAAACACGCCAATACGGATTAACTGCGAGAGCGTATCTATAGCGTTCGTTATCAAGTTGTCACTATAACGTTAGTCGATACTGGTTATTTCAGACAACTCCACCCGGTGAACTCTCATATTTTGCGCTATTTTAATCTAATGCTTCATGTTTCCATCAATCCCCGTTATTTTGGAATAAGATTTGCTTTAGCTAATTCGCTAATGTTCTTCACAGAGCTATGTATTCACAGATCTATGGCATGTTCGAGAACGATAATCGAAATCTAGGCCATAGCGAATCAACAAACTAGCGCATTAATGAATGAGAGCCTTATTGCTCTTGTTGGCTTCTTATCTCATAAAATCGCTATCTCATTAAGTAGGAAATGACTGTGGTAAAACCAAACATAATAAAAACCAGTGAAAACCCACTTCAGACCATCGAAGTTGAAGTGTTTGATGAATATGGCGAAAAGCTAACGAAACAAATTGCGTGCGAGCGCCCTCTTACCGTTATGTTGAACTGGAAAGAGATCGTAACTCTAATGACATTGGGTTCACGCCCGGAAGCATTAGTCTTGGGTTATTTGAAAAACCAAAGCTTCCTTTCTGATCCAGAAGCCGTTGAATCAATCATCATCGACTGGGAAACCAGCTCAGCAGCGGTTATCACCAAAGAAGATACGAGCCAACTTGAGCAAGCGCTTAAGAAGAAGACAGTTACCTCTGGCTGTGGCCAAGGTACCATGTATGGCAACGTGATGAAGCAATTGGAAGATTACCAAGTGCCTCAAACCAAGATTAAGCAATCTGAAATCTATACGGCTCTAGAAGCGCTGACTCATTATAACGACACCTACAAGAAAGCGGGTGCGGTTCATGGCTGTGCTGTTTGCAAAGACGACAAGGTTCTATCGTTTGTTGAAGATGTTGGCCGACACAATGCCGTTGATACATTGGCTGGTGAGATGTGGCTTAACAAAGAGACAGGTGAAGATAAGATCTTCTACACCACAGGCCGTTTAACGTCTGAGATGGTGATTAAGGTTGCGCAGATGGGAATCCCTGTTCTACTGTCACGCTCTGGCGTTACACAAATGGGCTTAGATTTAGCGCAGAAGTTCGGCATCACTACGATTGCTCGCGCTAAAGGTTTACGCTTCCAAGTGTTCACGGGTGCAGACAAGATTGACTTTGATGTGAAAGGTGAATAATCAGCAGTCGGAAAAAAGCGTAGGTTTGATTGGTGATTCACTAACCGCTTCTAATTGTAAAGTTCTGATGTAAATAGTTAGTGACCCATCAAGGATAAATACATAGAAACTTAGCTAGATACAAAAACGCCGTCATGCTTTTTAGTAGGACGGCGTTTTTAATTTTCAATTTATAGCTTAATTTCCAACGCATAGAGTTGAAAACTAAGGCTAACTTAAAGCTTAGCCGCGTGCTTTCAAGAACTCAGCGTAAGTACCGCGGAAATCGTTGATCTTGCCATCTTTGATTTCAAGGATACGAGTTGCAAGCGAGTCTACGAATACACGGTCGTGAGATACGAAGAACAATGTGCCTTTGTAGTTCTCAAGAGCCAAGTTAAGCGCTTCGATAGATTCCATATCCATGTGGTTTGTTGGCTCATCCATTAGCAGGATGTTTGGTTTATGCATCATGATCTTACCAAGAAGCATACGACCTTGCTCACCACCAGAGATAACCTTTACAGATTTCTTAATGTCGTCTTGACCAAATAGCATACGACCTAGGAAGCCACGAACAACTTGCTCGTCTTCGCCTTCTTGACGCCATTGGCTCATCCAATCAAACAGGTTCATGTCTTGTTCGAAGTCATGTGCGTGATCTTGAGCGTAGTAACCGATGTTTGAGTTTTCAGACCACTTGTACTCACCAGTGCGAGGCTCAAGAGCGCCAGCTAGTGTGTTAAGTAGTGTTGTTTTACCCACACCGTTCTCACCGATGATAGCAACACGCTCACCTACTTCGAAAATACCGTCGAACTTGTTGTATAGGTCTTCTTCAAAACCTTGAGATAGGTTTTCAACCACAAGTGCGTTACGGAATAGCTCTTTAGACTGTTCGAAACGGATGAATGGGTTTTGACGGCTAGACGCTTTAACTTCGTCTAGTTGGATCTTATCGATCTGCTTAGCACGAGACGTTGCTTGCTTCGCTTTCGATGCGTTAGCAGAGAAACGAGATACGAACGTTTGAAGTTCAGCAATTTGCGCTTTCTTCTTAGCGTTGTCAGACAGTAGACGCTCACGAGCTTGAGTCGCAGCCGTCATGTACTCATCGTAGTTACCTGGGAATAGACGAAGTTCGCCGTAATCAAGGTCAGCCATGTGTGTACAAACAGAGTTTAGGAAGTGACGGTCGTGCGAAATGATGATCATTGTGCAGTTACGTTGGTTTAGCGTGTCTTCCAACCACTTGATGGTGTCCATGTCCAGGTTGTTCGTTGGTTCGTCAAGAAGCATGATATGCGGGTCTGCAAACAGCACTTGAGACAATAGAACACGAAGTTTCCAACCCGGTGCTACTTCGCTCATCAGACCGAAGTGCATTGATTCTTCAATACCTACCGCTAGAAGAAGCTCACCAGCTTTAGCTTCTGCCATGTAACCGTCCATTTCAGCGAACTGAACTTCAAGGTCAGCCACTTTCATGCCGTCTTCTTCGCTCATTTCTGGCAAAGAGTAAATGCGGTCACGCTCTTGCTTAATAGCCCAAAGCTCTTTGTGACCCATGATAACCGTGTCGATTACCGTGAATTCTTCGTAAGCAAACTGGTCTTGGTTTAGCTTAGCAACGCGCTCGTTTGGATCGTAGCTTACGTTACCAGCACTTGGCTCAAGTTCACCAGATAGGATCTTCATGAACGTCGATTTACCACAGCCATTCGCGCCGATTAAACCGTAGCGGTTGCCTTCGCCGAACTTAACTGAAATATTTTCGAAAAGTGGCTTAGCGCCGAATTGTTGGGTGATATTTGCTGTGGAGATCAATGCCATTACCTTTTTAATGTGAAAAACGCCGCAACGTTACTTGTTCAGGGCTTTAACTGCAAGTATTGATTGCAATTACTGGCCATTAAGTGAGTGATAACCTAGCCAAATCATAGTTTGAACTGACTCACATTTTTGGTTTTCTATTTATCGCCGTAAAACCGTCGATTTTAAGGAAAAACAAAATATCGAACAGCGCACCATAATGGGCGGTATATAACGTCCCAAATCATGCCAACCATTGAATATATCGTATGCTGATTGGTCACAGTAAAAGCCAACCCGATCAACGCAACAGAAGACATAATAAAGATGCTCAAATACTAGCCTAATCCCTGACAATTTCATGACAAAATCGCTCGAAACAGGAATAAAGTACTCGCCCCCGACACGGGGTTGGATTTCACAAAGTCAGATTATCTAACTATAGTAATCCTAACCTCATAATTCTAAGAGACTTTTATGCGTTCACTATCGCGCTTCTTAATCCTCACTTTGGCCATTCTCTCTTGGCCTAGTCATGCCAACTTGGAATATGACTTACAATCTCAGCCGCAGGTATCCGATTCTGCTGTTGATCTCGATGATCGAATTGATTCGTTACCCGACCCCCTCTTTATGGAGCCGTCGGACAGACGCCAAGTCAATATATTGCTCGCTGAAGTGCTACAAGTTCAAAAGCAGGAAATCAAAACCTTCGAGCAACAGATAAAAGCCTACAGAGCAAACAACGACGCCGAACAATGGTTTGCCGTTCAAACCAGCTACGTCACGTTGAATAGCTTGAATGTGAGCAAGCAACACCTGTTAGAGCAGACGAATTCCGCTAATAAAGAGCGCCTAACGGGTTTTGGCCCCTACGGCGTAACTCAATTTAAGCAAGAGTGGGAATTAACCAAGCTCAACATTGAGTATCTTGTTTACTTCCAAATTCGTAGCTTTAAAGCGCTCGTTAAAGACATCTTTATTTCGCCAGTGCCTGTGATTGGTGCATCGTTAAAAGTGTTGTTTATCTATTTTGGTTTAGCGTGGTGGCTTGCCAATAGCACTCGTTTGATTGAGTTGTTAAGAATTAATTTT
Organism: Vibrio sp. 10N.261.52.C2; assembly: GCF_041471425.1. NCBI lineage: Bacteria > Pseudomonadati > Pseudomonadota > Gammaproteobacteria > Vibrionales > Vibrionaceae > Vibrio > Vibrio sp. 10N.261.52.C2. Next base: position 74,813 of record NZ_JBFROH010000043.1, read on the forward strand.
CTTGAAGCGAAAACGAACCCTCCATTTTTAGTACGTGTGATCTGGTACATCAGCCGCGCTGATCGTGCGATTGCTTGGTTAATTGCGATTACGCTTTCTCTAAGAGTGCTCTCCAGCATCCCTAGCCTGCAACACCTGATTTTCCTTGAGATCTTCACTTGGTGGATTCTAGGTGGTTCGATTGCTATCAGCTTTATTTTGGAATTTGCGTATCGTTTGGGCCGCACATCTAATCAAGAAGTGATTGCGCTGCGCCTATCGACCATTCGCCGTTATGTTTGGAGCTTCATTGTTGCGGGTGTGACTTTGCAAATATCGAGTATCACGCTAGGCAAAGGCACTATCTATAGCTGGATCTACAGCGCCCTATTTTTCTGGTTTGTACTGGTTACCATTTCAGTGCTTAGATTATGGCGTGCGAAAGTCTTCGATACGCTGCAACACATCTCTGATCGTCCGGTATGGGTGAACTGGGCAGTAAACCGCAAGGATACCTTCTTACTTAATATATTGGCGACGGCCATTGGCATCGTATGGTTGAGTGTTTACAACTTCCAACACCGCATCATGGCCTTACTGTCTAATTACACACTGTTTAGCCAAGCTTTGGCGTACCTGTTTAGAATTGAAGTGGCTAAGCAGTCTGACCTTGACAAGAATCAGCAAAACTTGGTTCGAATCAAAGGCGATCAAACCTATGAATACATTCTTCCGGGTAATATCGACAGCACGCTGATTGATTACGCCGGTGATGAGGTTAAGCAACTGTCTCGCTACTTGATGTCAGACAGCCCTGCTATCTGTATTGTTTCAGGTGAACGTGGTGTGGGCGCAACAACGCTGCTTTATACCCTGCTGCACAAAGTCTCTAACGCTGAACCTGTCTACGTAAGTTGCCCTTACGCTGGTTATCAAGAGCTGTTAGCGCATCTAGCGGTGAGCATCGGCTTGGAAGAGAAAGCGACTGAGATTCAGATCTTGGCTCACCTTCGTAAAAGCAAGACCACGTACTTGATTGCGATCGATAATGCACAACGTCTAGTTAAGCCAATGGTTGGCGGATTGTCTGATCTGATACGTTTAACCAATCTACTGCGTCGTTCTAAAAAGAACCACCGTGTCGTGATATCGATCGCCAAATCAAGCTGGCGGTTTGTCGATCGAGCGCGTGGCGAACGTTTGCTGTTTGACTTGGTGTGTTTCCTTCCGCGTTGGACAGAGAAACAAGTCGGTGAGCTTCTAAATAGCCGTATTAATACGGAGCTTGAGAAGCCGTTATCGTTTGATGGTTTGGTGGTACCTAAACAGTGGGACCAAGATGACATGAGCGAGGAAGATCGCGCACGCCAAGGCTTCTACCGAATCTTGTGGCATTACTCTGATGGTAACCCTACCGTTGCGTTGCGCTTCTTCCGACTCTCATTGAATCGAAACAAAGATACCGATCAAGCCGTGGTGCGCTTGTTCCATGTTCCAGAAGCACAAGAACTAGAAAACATGCCAAAACCTATGCTGGCTGTGCTTCGTTCTATCGTGCAGTTGGAAATCGCGTCTCCGGAAGTCTTGTCTGATTGTACGCAGCTAAGCACGGCTGAGATAACCGGCATTCTGCGTTACTTTGAAAGCCGTGGTTATATTGGTTGGCATGAAGAAAAGGCTCGAATTTCCGAGCACTGGTTCCGCCACATTACTAACGTTCTCGACCGTCAACATCTACTGGTGAAGTAAAATGAAGAAGTTATTTATCCTACTATTTGTTGGCTTGGCAAGTGCTGTCAGTTTCCCGATCTTTGCGACGGAAGAGTTAGCCAATGTCGAAAACATCTCAAAGATAGCGAGTCTAGTGCGATGGAGCGGCGTGTTCTTCTCCATGATCGTTATTGCGGCGATGTGGTTACTGCTTAAGTTTATCAACTCGATGGTGACCAGTTTTGGTAGCCAATTCGTGCAATACCGAATGCTGCTACAGAAACTGCAGTCGTTTACTCAGTTCTTTATCTATGTGAGCACAGGTCTTATCGTGTTCATGATGAGCTTTAGAATCAACGACCAAATACTGGCTTTGATTGGTGGTACCCTCGCCGTGTCAGTCGGCTTTGCGCTTAAAGATTTGGCAGCTTCATTCATCGCGGGCATCACGGTAATGATTGATAGGCCCTTTCAAGTTGGTGACCGCGTCACGTTCGAAGGCAACTACGGTGATATCATTACCATTGGTTTGCGTTCAGTGCGAATGAGAACCCTGAACGATGACATCATTACCATTCCGAACAACAAGTTCTTAAATGAAGTGACCACCAGTGGTAACTACGGTGCGTTGGACATGCAGGTGGTGATTCCGTTTTACGTTGGTATGGATGAAGACATCACCCTAGCCCGCGATCTGATTCAAGAAGCGGCGTCTTCAAGTCGTTATATCCACTTGCCGAAACCTGTAACGGTTTTGGTTAAACAGACGATTACCGATAACTACCTAGCAATACAGCTAACTTGTAAGGCTTACGTTGTGGATACTGCGTATGAGAAGCTGTTTGAAACCGACATTACTTTGCGTGTGATGAAAGAGTTTAAGAAGCACAACATCAACCCACCGAAAATTTCAGTAGCGGCGCATTAGGCTTGATGCTTTAGACGTTTGTTGCTTATAGCAAATGACTAGCCATAAATAAAAACACCTCCGAACTTATCGCAAGTGCGGAGGTGTTTTTTATGAGCTTTTTATCTTTAAGCTAATAGTCCTATTGATGCTAAACCTTAAAGTATTTCAATTGCTCAGTAAGGTGTTCTGTAGTGTTCGCCATTTTCTGACTGTCTTCTGCGAGCGATTGTGAGGCTTGGAGTACCTCATTTGCAGCGAGTTGAGATTTGGTTTGCGATAGATTAGTAGTGCAGAATTTTCGTGCTTGGGCTAAAACGTTCGTGCAATAGCCCAGGCGCGTTAGAAATATTATCAGATGATGATATCAGTGAATTGGTTCTTAGAACTTATAGGTTTGATACTAGCAATTGAGGCGTCGCTTTCTGTTGAAGATAGATACTAAAGCAACTTCCCTTACCTACCTCCGATTCAACTCGGATCTCGCCGCCAGTTTGGCTCAAGATACTCTGAGACACTGACAACCCTAAGCCTGTGCCATCACGTTTGGTGGTATAGAAAGGCGAGAAAATACGTTTCAGTTGTTCTTCCTTAATACCGCAGCCTTCATCTTGAACATGAACGATAGCGCCGTGAGACACGCCATTTTCAACCCAGTCTTCACTCGAAATGGTTAACGTGCCCTGACCGTCCATTGCATGAATCGCGTTCATTTGTAGGTTAACCAGAATCTGTAGCAATTGGTTTCGATTGACTTCGACTGAGGTTTTAGCGTTCAGCTGTGATACGTACACAATGCCTTTCTTCTTCGCACCTGTTTTTACGAGCGTAATACTTTCATCGACAATTGGATTGATATGTTGCCACGTAATTTCGTCTTGTACGCCACCGTGACGGCTGTATTGAAGCAGGCTTCGTGTGATATTTCGAATTCGGTCAATCTGCTCCATGATCGCGTGGACTTCCTCGTCTACACGGCTCACTTCATCGCCCAGTTCAAACTTCATCAGTTCAACGTTGCCAAGAATCACGGCGGTTGGGTTATTGATCTCATGAGCAATGCCTGCTGTTAATTCACCTAACGCGGCTAGCTTTTCATTGACCACCAGCTTATCTCTGGCTTGATTGAGAAGCTTGATATGCAGTTCGAGTTCTTCAGTTTTCTCTTTCAAACTCGCGGTACGAGAATGCACTTTGCACTCTAGTTCAGACGCCGCTTGTTGAATCTCTTGATTGCGCTCGTGCAGTAGATCCAACATCTTGTCGAATTGTTTAGCGAGCAGTGTCAGTTCGTGTTGATCATCCAAACCTAGCGTACCAATGCGCTTGTCTTGCCCCATCTGTACTAGCTTGACGACCTTATGAATGCGTTCAATTGGGTTAAAAAGATCACGCGCACCACGGTGAACGATCAAGCCGGATGCCAACAGCAGCAACACAATGGTAATGCTGATTTCGCCAAGGTTGGTCAAGTAGGTTTCTATCAGCGGCCAAATCAAATAACCGGTGTAAAGCATGCCAATCACATTGTTAAACTGGTCATGGATTGGTTGGTAAGCTGTGATATACCAAGCATCGTAAACATACGCTCGATCTAGCCACTCTTTACCTTCATTCAAGACTTTCGAGTGAACCTCGTGAGAAACACGTGTACCAATCGCGCGCCCTACACTGTCTTCACTGCTCAAAGGCACGTTGGTGCTGACGCGAAGATCATCAAGGAAGACCGTGACCGTACCAATATGACGATTAAACCCTTCTCGTTGTGGATAGATAAGGTTACTGATTTGGTCAACAAGTTGAGTGCTGTTATTCAGTAAGATCCCACCATCCAGAAAACCAATCACATGATCATGTTCATCTTTGATGGATACAACGGTTCGGCTTACCAATCCGCGAGTCTCGACCTCTTGCCCGTTGAGCATCGGAACTTCCGCTTTTTTAGCGAGGTCACGATCGAGATAATTGAGTTCATTACGGCTTAAGACACTGAAAAATGAAGGCTTGTGAGTTAAGTTTAGATATTCGAGTTTCTTTTCCATGCTCTCGACACTGCGCCAGCGCAGAAAATCGAGCTCATAGCGAGATTTGTTCTCAGACACCCAGCGAGTTAGCTCTTCGTGTGAAAGATCACTCGCGAGTTTGGTTCGAAAGTTATAAGACTCGGCGAACGCACGAACGTTGTATGCTTGCTGATTTTGGATCAGGTGAATACTGTTATCGGCAACATCCAAACGCTCATCGACATCAATCAGAGCGCCCTGCCACGTGTAATGTATTGACCAATACAGTGTGATAGCCACAAGCGCGCACAAGGTCAGAATGATCGGAGCTGATGTTAGGAATAATAATCGGTAGCGAACCATGGTTTTGAATCGGAACGCCCACTTTGACCACCAACGACGTCTAATCGGCATATTCAGAGCCTTCTGTGTTCCAATCTTTGTACTTACGCTCTAGCGTTTTACGTGCGACGCCAAGATCTCTTGCAGCTGCCGATTTATTGCCATCATGAAAACTAACCAGCTGTTCTATATGAGATTTTTCTACTTCTTTGAGTGTCCAAGTGTTTGGATAACCCTCGGCAGCGTCTGCATTATTCAAGTTTGGCATTTCCGCACCATGTGACACCGTCACTGAAATGCTAGCGGGAACAGGATCACCATTAATCTCGCGCCAATAGTGTGCTGGTGGCTTGTCTAAAAGAATGCATCGTTCGACTAAGTTTTTAAGTTCACGAATATTTCCCGGCCATTCGTATTCGTTCAACGCCAAGATATCTTCATGTGCCCAATTTGGAACTGGCATGCCAAGCTCGCTCGATAAAAGACGAGTAAAGTATGGAACAAGTTCAATCAGGTCTGACGGGCGCTCTCTCAATGGCACCACATCAATCTTAAGTACATTAAGTCGGTAGAATAGATCGCGACGGAAGTGCCCTTTATCGACCTCTTCCTGAAGGTTTCGGTTGGTCGCCGCTACAACGCGTACATCCACAGAGATCTCTTTCTCACTACCAACAGGACGAATGGTTCTTTGTTCTAACACACGTAGTAGCGCTGCTTGCATTGGCAGCGGCATTTCACCGATTTCATCAAGGAACAAGGTGCCACCACTTGCGACTCGGAAAAGGCCTTCACGGTTTTTCTTCGCACCGGTAAATGCGCCAGAGGTGTGTCCAAACAGTTCACTTTCTAGAAGCTCTGGAGCAATCGCGCCACAGTTAATTGGCACAAATGGTCCAGTACGTTTACTGGCTTCATGTACACCACGCGCAACCAACTCTTTACCTGTACCCGACTCGCCTTCTATCAAAACGGAAGCTCGAGATGGTGCAAATTGACTGATAAGCAGTTTAAGCTGTTTGGTTTTGTCTGAATTGCCGATCAATTCGGTCTTGATATGACGGCTAACATCACGCTTCAACGCGTACTGCATTCTTTGGTCAAGCCGCTTGTCCATACAACGCAGAACGGCTTGTATCATCTGTTCTAGGTTGAAGGGCTTAAGAATAAAATCTGAAGCACCAAGCTTAAGTGCAGATATGGTCATCTCTAGATCGGCATAACCCGTCATGAAAATCACATCGGCGCGTTTGTCGTTGTCGTTAAACGCCTCTTCCCACTCAATACCAGAGCGACCTGGTAAGTTGATATCAAGGACAATCAGATCAAAATGTTCACTCGAACGCAGCGTTTCAGCCTCTTCAACCGACCCTGCACTCGACACCTTGCCAAAGAACTTACCTAGTGCTTTCTTTAAGATAGCCTGCATACCCAACTCATCATCAACAACCAAGACAGAAAATGCCTGATATTGAGTCAATGTGTTCGGGTTGAGATTGGAAGCAGATGAACTAGGTAAAGACATAATGATTAGCCGGTGAGGAAAGTTGGGACAGAGTGTACCAATTAACCTTTTCTCCAACAGGGACAATGTGCGACATTTTGTCCTAGCTCATGTTTTGATTCATTTTAACGGGGTAAATGACGCAATTTTGTCCGAAATAACAGCAATTTAATGAAATCTGATGCATTATTTGTTGGCATTAAGATTGCTTGTAAGGTGTAGATTTCTAATTACAACAATTAGCGTCTTATGCACATGCCCTTCTTTGAGCCCTTTAAAACTGAAGGCATGTCATTCATTTATAACAGAATGGACATAATAATAATGAAAGCAATTCCCCTAACTATTGCAGCTCTATCGATCGTCAGTTACACGGCTAGCAGCGCGGAAGACACCACTCATATTAAGTTGGCGACAACCACAAGTACTTATCACTCTGGTCTGCTGGACTACTTATTGCCTGAGTTCGAAAAGGATTCTGGTATCAAGGTTGATGTTCTTGCCGCTGGTACGGGTAAATCTCTTCGCATGGGCGAAAATGGTGACGTTGATTTGGTGATGACTCACGCACCAAAGGCTGAAGCGAATTTCGTAGAAAAAGGTTACGGCGTTTTACCTCGTAAGCTGATGTATAACGACTTTGTCATCGTTGGCCCACAAAGCGACCCTGCAAAAATTGAATCTCAAAAAGCAGTGGCAGATGTGTTCAAAGCGATCGCGACTAATAACGTGACGTTTGTGTCTCGTGGCGACGACTCTGGTACTCATAAGAAAGAGATGGGGATTTGGGCACAAACTAAAATTGAACCAAACTTTGGTGGTTACCGCAGTGTTGGTCAAGGCATGGGCCCTACTCTGAACATGGCGTCAGAGATGCAAGGCTACACCATGACAGACCGTGGTACTTGGTTGGCTTACCAAAACAAATTGGATCTTAAAATCCTTTTCCAAGGTGACAAGAACCTCTTCAACCCTTACCAAGTGATTCTGGTTAACCCTGAGCGCTACCCAAGCATTAACTACCAAGCAGCGAAAGTATTCAGTGATTGGTTGGTTAACCCTAAAGGTCAGAAACTGATTAACGACTTTAAACTGCATGGCAAACAACTGTTTGTTGCAAGCGCAGAATAGTTTGTAGTAAGTAAAGCGTAGCGTTGAAGATGTCGTCAAAACCAACAAACACTACACTTAACTAAATTCAGTTAATGAGCACGCTTAAAAACAATAGCTGGCCAATACAGGCTCAAATATATTGTGTCAGCTATGATTAACATCAGTCATTACCGATAAAAACCTATTATCGATTCACACGAGATACTTCATGACCCTATGGCAAACAACGATTGATGCAATGAATCTACTGGTGAGTTTTGACCACGAATTGTGGCAGATCGTCGCGGTATCCTTCAGTGTGTCTTTGTCCGCCATCTCATTAGTGATTGTTCCTGCAATCCTTATGGCTTTCTTATTGGCTTATACCGAGTTCCCCGGAAAGTGGGCTCTGCTTTCGGTGATCAATACCCTGCAAGCGATCCCTACTGTGGTTATTGGTTTGTTGATGTACATGATGCTTTCTCGCTCTGGCCCGCTAGGTGATTGGCAATTGCTGTTTACCCAGAAGGCGATGATTTTAGGTCAGATGCTGATCTGTTTCCCTATCCTAGTCGCGATGATGCACGGTGCTCTGCAGGCCAGTGATCGCCGAGCAGTAGAAACAGCGCGTACGCTTGGTGTATCAACGACACGTGTGGCGTGTACCTTGATTTGGGAAACACGTTTTCCTCTATTGGCCGCAACCATTGCAGCCTTCTCTCGTATCGTTACTGAAGTCGGTTGTTCAATGATGGTCGGTGGCAACATTATGGGGATGACAAGAAACATCCCAACAGCTATCGCTATGGAAAGCCACAAAGGCGCATTCGCTCAAGGTGTTGCCCTCGGTATGGTGTTATTAGCATTGGCATTGGCCCTCAACTTTTTCCTTTCCAGTGTGAGAGGAAAAGGCTATTTAAGAACTTAGGAACGCTGTCATGAGTATAAAAATAACAACGCAGCAAATTTCAATGCGCTACAAAGAGCGTGTTTTGTTCCATATTCCCGAATTGTCGATCGGCCCCAACGATGCCATTTATCTCAAAGGAGATAATGGTGTGGGTAAAACGACCCTACTTAAAATATTGTCTGGATTGATTCAGCCAAGCTCTGGCCGCATTCAGTCTCCAACACAAAGCTGGCAGCAGATCTTATTCCCTAGGCTCAAGTTCAAAGACATTATCTACCTGCATCAAACCCCCTATCTTTTTGATGGTTCGGTGTACCAAAATGTCGCTTATGGCATTCGCTTTAACAAAGAGAGCCAAAAAGATAAGCGAGCTCAAATAATTAATGCGCTGAGAATGGTAGGTTTAGAAACCTTGGCAGATGAACACATTTCTGTGTTGTCTGGGGGTGAGCGTCAACGCGTTGCAATGGCACGAGCCTGGATTCTTAAGCCGTCAATCTTGCTTATGGATGAACCAAGTGCTTCTTTAGACAAAGAATCTATTGAAAGATTGGTGATTATGGCCGAAGATCTTCTTCAGAGAGGCGCGAGTTTAGTCATCACCAGTCACCAAACTAACGCGTTAACCGATTTATGTAAGAAGCAGTGGTGGATCAAAGACAATACTTTGACCGAATCCCCGCTTCTGCAAGTTATTCAGAAAGATAAAGCACAAGAGAATATTTATGTTGCTTCCAACGCAAACTAGTTGGGTTATTTTGGCTGGCGGACAGGCCAGCCGTATGGGCGGAAAAGATAAAGGACTCGTTGAGCTCAACGGTTCTCCGCTTATTCAATACGTTATAAACAAGCTGTCACAACAAGATGTCAGCATCACTATCAATGCCAATCGTAACTTAGACAGTTATAAAGCATTTGCTCCGGTTGTTTCCGATTCTTTCCCTGACTACCCGGGTCCGTTGGGTGGCATTCATGCTGGCCTTAAAAACGCGAACACCGACTGGGTTGGCTTTGTCCCGTGCGACAGCCCACAAATCAGTGACGACCTTGTTGAGCGTTTTTGTTCTGCAGTTAAAGAAGACAGCGACATTCTTGTCGCGCATGATGGCGAATTTAAGCAACCTGTATTCACCCTATTCCACAAGCGTGTTCTACCAAAGTTAGAAGCGTTTTTGGAACGTGGTGATCGTAAAATCATCTTGCTATACAAAGAGTGTGTTACCGAATACGTTGATTTCAGCGATTCTCCTAACTGCTTTGTTAATCTCAACACGCCAGAAGAACTCACCCAATTCGGAACGCTTCAATAATGAAAGATTCTAAACAACGCCCTAACCTTCCTTTATTGGGCTTTGCTGCTTATAGCGGTACAGGCAAAACGACCGTACTTGAAGCCCTGCTTCCTCTTTTGACTGATGCGGGTTTAAAAGTTGGCGTGTTAAAACATGCTCACCACGATTTTGATGTCGATAAGCCGGGTAAAGACAGTTACCGCTTACGTAAAGCGGGCGCGAACCAAATGTTGATTGCTTCTCGTAATCGTCACGTGATGATGACAGAAACACCAGAAGCCGAAGCAGATTTTTATTACCTGCTGACTCGATTTGATACCAACACGCTTGATCTGATTTTGGTTGAAGGCTGTAAGAACATCGCCTTCCCTAAAATTGAACTGCACCGAGATGAAGTGGGCAAACCTTGGTTATATCCAAACGATAACAACATTATTGCTATCGCGGCAGACAGCCAAGTTGAATCAGAGCTGCCACAAATGGCGATCAGCGACTTAGAAGCGATTCGTGATTTCATCATCGATTACGCGCAGTCCTTTAACCTTGTCTCTACAACAGGCAGAGCCGTGTCATGCTCATCTTCAAAAGACGCAGCGCCAGCTGTTTGTTGTGATTCGTTCTCTCCTGCAGGTTTAACCGTTACTCAAGGCCAACAAAAGATTGTTGATAGCATTGACGCACTCGATCTCACAGAGAGTGTTGAATTACTGCAAGGCTACGGCCGCGTGCTGGCTGAAGATGTGATTTCGCCAATCAACGTTCCTCAGAATACCAACTCTGCAATGGACGGTTATGCAATTCGTAGTGAAGATCTAGAATTGGACAGTTACAACATCGTTGCTGAAGTCATGGCGGGTCACAGCTACGAGCAAATCGTGCAACAAGGTGAAGCCGTTAAAATCATGACCGGCGCACCAATGCCAGAAGGCGTTGATGTTGTCGTGATGCGTGAACAAGCCGTCCAAGATGGCGATAAAGTTAGCTTCCCTGATGCTAAAATCTCGGTTGGACAAAATGTCCGTATGGCAGGTGAAGATTTAGAAATCGGCCAACCTGTCTTTACACGTGGCACACGCATTGAAGCGCCAGAAATGGGCATGATGGCGTCGTTAGGTTTTGGTACCTGCCCTGTTCTGCGTAAAGTGAAAGTGGGTGTGTTCTCTACGGGTGATGAAGTTCAAGCGCCGGGTCACGAGCAAAAACCAAACTCTATCTATGACTCAAATCGTTTTACTATTATCGGCATGCTTCAAAAGCTCGGCTGTGACATCGTCGATTACGGCATCATTGAAGATGATGAGCAGAAGATGATGGATGTGCTGCATTCTGCGTCGCTTGAAACCGATATGGTTTTGACTTCTGGTGGTGTGTCTGTTGGTGATGCGGATTACATCAAGCTTGCGTTAGATAAACTGGGTGAAATCAACTTCTGGCGTATCAACATGCGTCCAGGTCGCCCATTGGCTTACGGTAAGATTGAGAACAAGCCGTTCTTTGGTTTACCGGGTAACCCTGTTGCTGTGATGGTGTCGTTCATTAACTTTGTTGAGCCTGCGATCCGCAAGCTTCAAGGTCAAACGAACTGGACACCAGTAAAAGCAAATGCTGTAGCAACTGAACAACTGCGCTCACGCCAAGGCCGTACTGAATTTAGCCGTGGTGTGTTCTCGATGAATGAATCTGGCGTGCTTGAAGTGAAAACAACGGGCAAGCAAGGTTCAGGTATTCTGCGTTCAATGAGTGAAGCGAACTGCTTAATCGAAATCTCTCCAGCAGTTGATACTGTGAAAGTTGGCGAGACAGTGACGATCATTCCTCTGCAAGGTCGTGTTTGATTTAGCACGACCTCGATTTACCATAGCTTCTCAATATACAAAAGAAGCCCGCTTATATTCGATATAAGCGGGCTTCTTTTTTGTTCGTACAGAGAAAGCTAGAGTGATATGCCGATTAGTTTAAACGACCGTGGGCTTATCTAACGGACAATTGGATAAGTCGCAGTTATTCAGATAGCAGTCGATAAGATTATAATTGTTACGACCACCTTCTTTCACTCGATACAGTTGCTTGTCTGCGATGTCACAAATCATCTTGAAGTTGCTATCCACGTTGTCGCTAACAAGCTCAACGTTTACCCCGCCGATTGATAAGGTAAGTTGCTTGGCTCTGATCGCTTTAGGACTGACTAACGCCAACTCATACAATGCATTTCTAAGAGTAACGACTTTCTTTTCGATATCTTCGCTACTTTGACCAAAGCAGATTGCCATAAACTCGTCCCCGCCATATCGGAACAAGTAATCGTTCTTGGCCGAGAATGTACTTCTCAGCAAACGACTAAGAATACGAAGCGCTTCATCACCTTGTAAGTGACCATGAAAATCGTTGTAGGCTTTGTACTCATCAATATCAATCATCAATACTGCAAGTGACCGTTTTTGCGTATAAGCATTACGAATCAACACAGGTGTAATTTTGTCGAGTTGATAGCGATTCGATAAACCCGTTAATGGGTCTGTCGTGCTCAATACCTCAAGCGTTTGATTGGCACTCTCTAAGCGCTGTCTTTGCTTTTGATTCTCAAGCGAGACAGCAATGAAACTCGCCAAATGCTCGATTAACTGACAATGGTGTTGTTGGTATTGGTTGGGTAAATGATGCTGTATGGACAACAGCCCTATCACTCTTTCATTGAGAATGATCGGCGTCAGAATGATGGAGTTGGTGTCTGGTTTGTCTTTAACCACCACTAAGTCGTCATCTTTACGTGAGGCCTTGTCAACATAAGGCTCTAGCGCATCATCGGTGACGCTGTTCAAATGCACTGTTGCTCGTTTACGAATTACATAAGTACCGACGGTTTGGTTATCTTGGCAAGTGACTTTGAGGTTTTGTACCAAGCCTTGAGTATCGACAAAGTATTGGTAGTCGAGTATGTCGGACTCGTCGTCATACAGCGCAATACCAAATTCGAACGTCGGCAGAATCGTGTTTATCTTACTGAGGATTTCAGGAAGCACGCTATACAGATCAGGAGCGGTAGCAATGAACTGACCGATATCGGTAATCGCGCCCATGTACTTTTGCATTTGGGTAAACACTTCGTGCTGTTGTTTGTCTCTTAGAGTGTCCACGCTTTGTAGAATACGGTTGCTTTGTTTGCGTTCGTAAGCCTTGAGGTATTTTTCCGAAAGCTCGATATGTTCCGTTTGCAGTGATGCAAGGCCATTACAATCTTGTTGAAGGTGAAAGATTTTCGCCTTGGTCTTCGCGTAAATACTATAGAAGTGGTAACTGTTTTTGAGCTCAAAGTTCTGCTCAAGGAAAAGACATCTTTCTTGGGCTTGTTCAAGCCCCCTATTTCCACCAAATATTGAAACCAACACACCAAGTTTTTCATTCGATTATGGTCGTCGTTGATTTTCAGGAAATATTGTTCCGCTTGATAAAACACATCAAGCACGTCACTTGGAGCAAAACAGCCCTGTTGAACCCTACCTTGCTGAACCATAGTTTGAGCTAGGTATCCGTGACACAGTGCGAACGTTCTATTACTTGAGAGTGACTCGGCTATCTTCTTCGCTTCAGCGATTGCTCGAATCGCTTGGTCAAATTCTCCGGTATACGCACAACCATAAGCGAGGTTAAGATGGCTCACTGCACAATCTAGCTGGCGGTTAGCATTCTGAGATGACGTTACCGCTTTACGTGCATACTGTTTTGCTTCTTCGAACTTTCCTAAGCTCAAATGCATGTCACTCAGGTTGCAATAGATGAGCGCTCGAATATTGTCATCAACAAGATGTAAGTTCTCTAACGTCTTTGCATAACACGCATAAGCCGATTGGTATTCACCACAATCGTTATAAACCGACGCCAATAGACCGTTGACGAAAACAGTGAGTTGAACTTCTTCTGGTTGGGTTGCATTTAAGCAGGTTTTATAATGTTCGACAGCATCAAGTAGATTGTCTTGGCGATCACTTTTGTACGCCTTCAGAAAAAGCGCAATAGACTCTGGGAACGGTTGATTATGGTCACGGCATATCTTTCTTACTCGCGCATCAACTTCTTCTAATCCTTTGATTCCAGGATAGTTTTGAATTCGAGTGATGATTCCCATAATCTGAGGGTAAAGCGTGTTGATCATAAATTAGATTTAAGCCGATCAAACATATAAATTGTGATTAGTGTACCATAAAATATTTTTGCGACTTACTGCTCGCTTTATTGATATCGCTAATATTTCAAGATTTTTTATCATAACCTTGAGCCACGTACGCTTTTTATGTAGAGTGCGCGCAAAGTAATAATTCTATTGGAGAGCACCATGGCTCGTACCATTCTGTACACTTACAAAGACGAAGACAAAGAGTTACTGTTTTCAAAACAAGAACACCGCACGATCCAAGAAGCTGTTGCTGCAGCTGAAGGCATCGATATCTCTGAGTATCTAAAAACTGAGCAACAGCTTGAGTTGATTTCTGATACTAAAGCGGTTCGCAACTACCAAGACAACTACTTCCGCAAGCTTGGCTTTACTAAGCTTACGTTGAAGCAAAAAGACAACCTTGGTGTTGGTAAAAAGAAGAAGTAAGCCCTCTGGCTCTTTTGCTTGATATGTCGTTTCTAGCTTTTCGTTTGTAATTAAGATCTAAGCTCTTAGAGCTAAAGAAACGAAAACACTGAACTATAAAAAATGCCGCAATCTCTTTCGAGGTTGCGGCATTTTTATTTGTGCTTTTAACTATCTAACCTTAGCTAGCTTAACTTAAGTCACGATTACTTAATGTTAAGGAATGCAGCGCCACGAACGCCGCCTGAATCACCGTGCTTCGCTTTGATGATCTTTGGACATTTCGCTACAGACAGTAGGTATTTAGGGATACGCTTTGGCATCTCTTCGTAGATAAGTTCGAAGTTTGAAAGACCGCCACCCAATGCAACTACGTGTGGATCAAGACCGGTAAACAGGTTCGCGAAACAGATAGCCAATAGCTCCATGAAACGATCAACGTGCTCAGCCGCTTTTGCTTCACCTTCGTTGTACGCTTGAATGATCTCGATTGCTTTCTTCTTCTCGCCGAAGTAGTGCTCGTAAATCAATTCAAAGCCACGACCTGATAGGTAGCTGTCTAGACAACCTTTCTTGCCACAACCACAACCGAGTAACGGTGCGTTGTCGCCAAGGTGGAACCAAGCATCAATAGGAAGACGCATATGGCCCAGTTCACCAGCAACGTGGTTACGACCAGAGAACACTTTGCCTTCGTAAACTAACCCGCCACCAAAACCAGTACCTAGAATTAGGCCTGCTACTGATGGTTCGTCTTTAAGCTCGTCATCCCACGCTTCTGAAAGCGCAAAGCAATTCGCATCATTTTCAATTTTCACACTACGACCAATAAGTGCTTCTAGGTCTTTACGTAGTGGTTTCCCCGTTGAAGCTGGCACGTTAACAACCAGCATTGTGCCGTCGTCAGCATCTTCCATACCAGGAAGACCAAGACCAATTTTACCTTCGCAAGAAAATTCACTGTCGTACTTCTTCACCAAACCGGCAATCGTATCAAGTAGCAGTTGATAATCTTCAGTAGGCGTTGGTACGCGTTCTGTTGCTACTCGCTCAAGTTTTTCATTGAACGCACCAAATTCAATTTTTGTGCCGCCAACATCGAAGCCGTAATACATGAAATCTCTCCAATTTTTCCCTAAATTCGGGCAAATAAATTTTTCAAATTAAACATCTAGGACGCATTATCCATAACACCCCCCCTACAAACCGTGATGGATAACAAACTTATCTCGTGTTCGAATCTGTTTGAACAACAAGTCAGCACAAAGCGGTTAAAGGTTAGAGTGACGTCTCATTTTTAGTGTGCTCTATGAAAGCGTTCAGGCTTGGTTTGGTTGGATCGGACTTATAACGCGTCTTACTTAGCATGTAGCTTTCACGAAATGTCTCAAACCACAGCTGTAAAGTCTTTGCGCCCTGCTCTTCACCAGCCTGTTTCAAAACCAAGCTCGCTACTTCTGCAGTCGAGAGATGTTGTTCGTTGTCTGACTTACGCATCATGTATTGCGAAACCGATTCTGGTTCGATCGACAACACCGGTAAGTCTTGCAGATACTCTGAACGACGGAAAATACGTCGTGCTTCACGCCAACTACCATCAATAAAGATCAGCAGCAACGTCTTGTTCGAATCTCGCATTTCAGCAAGATCTGCAACCACACGCGATTTGTCATCGGTATAATCTTCAGGAAAGACCACGACTGGCTGATATTTATCGTCTTTCAGCACATCAAGCATCTCTTGATTCGGTTCAGTGCGGTGCCAAAGGTAGGCATAGCTGTCTTTAACGGTATCAAGGATTAAACGGCCGGTATTACTTGGTTTGAGTATTTCGTTGTCCGATAAGATCAACATGGTCGCGACGTTCGTATTTACGTCTGGTTGATGTTCACAGATACAGCTGTCTTGTTTGATTTTACAGAACTGACATCGAACCACTTTACACCCGCGCGCGTTAAACGGCTTGGTAGAAAGAGACAAACGGTGTTGATATAAACGGTGAAAAGCGTGGATTCTCATGGACAATAACGATAAATCTAGAAAAGTGGCACGATTGTACTTACAGTGTCCCTAGAATGATAGAAGGAATTCCCATGCAAGACCCATCACTGCTTCGCCTTGTTTGTTTTATTGTCGTTTTCGGACTGTGTGCGCTTTGGGAATACCGTTTTCCACGTAAAGCACTGACTCAAAGCAAATGGTTTCGCTGGGGAAACAACTTTGCGTTAGTCGCTTTGAACAGCTTTCTATTGGCCACTATAATTCCTATCGCAGCATTTCAAGCGGCGGTTATCGCACAAGAAAACCAATGGGGTCTGTTCAATACCCTGTCACTTCCGAAAGAATTGACCATTCTGATCTGTGTATTGCTCTTGGATTGTGCCATTTACCTACAGCACTTGGTGTTTCACCGTGTTCCTTGGTTGTGGAAGCTACATCGAGTCCACCATGCGGATCTAGATATCGATGTCACAACCGGAACGCGCTTTCACCCTATTGAGATGATTCTTTCAATGCTCATCAAGGTGAGTTTGGTGATCGCACTTGGTGTGCCTGTCATTGCTGTCGTGATCTTTGAAATTGTTCTTAATGCGAGCGCGATGTTTAACCATAGCAATGCACGTCTTCCGCTATGGTTCGATAAACGATTGAGAAAAGTGATTGTGACACCAGACATGCACCGCGTTCATCACTCGGTCATTGTTAAGGAAACGCACTCAAACTTTGGCTTCTTTTTATCAGTGTGGGACATCTGGTTTAAGACTTACCGCGCCCAACCCAAGCTTGGTCATGACAAGGTGCATATTGGTGTTCCCGAGATTCAAGATGGTAAAGAGCAACGGCTAGATTTAATGTTACGCCAACCATTCGCTTCCTTCCCTCATTCCAAAGACAAGACCTAACGCCTCAAGAAAATAATAAAAAATGGCGCAAACTCATAAGAGATTGCACCATTTTTATATGCGTAGCTTCTCACCTTTCAGCGGCAATTCCCACTTCCGGACGACGTTTACACACTTACTTCAATACGTACTTATGAAGCATGGCTTGTTGGTGCCCTGCTATCTCTCCGACTTGCTCTGAACTCTCGATCATAGATTCAAGTTGCAGCTTAGTATTCTCGCCCTGCTCAGATACTCGAGTGATTGAATGGGTAACATCGACAGTTGCACGAGCTTGTTCTTCGGTAGCCACCATGATTTGCTCAACACGCCCTTTGATTTGGCTTACTGCAAATTCTATTTTCTCGAAGGCTTGTCTTACATCACCACTGGTTTGCAGTGCATTGGCCATCTCGCTTCTCGATTCCGTTACAGAAGCACGTGAGCGATCTGCTGCCGCTACTAGTTCGTTCATCATGCTACGAATATTGGTGGTTTGCTGGGATGTGCCGCTCGCCAATTTACGCACTTCGTCTGCAACTACCGCAAAACCTCGACCTTGTTCACCTGCTCGCGCCGCTTCTATCGCAGCGTTCAGTGCCAATAAGTTGGTGTTTTCAGCGATACCACTGATCATGTCGACCATTTCACGAATCTGTTTCACTCGACCATCCAAGTCAGCCATCGACTCTTCACTCATGCTAAGAGAGTGCTCAAGCGCTTGTAATCGTTGTTGGTTAAGGCCAACCACTTGGCTGCCATTCACTGACTCATCTTCTGCTATTTGAGCATCGTCGTTCGATGCGTTAGAGATACGAGCAATCTCACCAATCGATGCTTCCAGCTCCGTAATGGTGGTGATCATATTCTGAAGTGATTCGTTCTGCTCGTTCAAGCTCGAATTGGTTTGCTCTGCAGCGTCGTGGCTTACTTCTGCCGTTTGATAAAGCGTCTCACAGTTACGCGTTACTAAACGAACCGAGTCCGCGGTTGAATCAACGACCGTATTGAGTTTTGAAGTAATAACTTGCAGCTCTAGCGGCCCCAGTAATTCACTCTGTTTAGAGAAGTCATGATCTGCCAGTGAACTCAACTGTTGAGTTATGTTTTTTAGCCCTTTATTCATCCAACGGCGTAACACGAACCATGAAATCACAATGATTACGGCAATAACCAGCCCGCTGATAAACAACACACGATCAATATTGGTGATGGTTTGATTTACAACCAGTTCGCTTTCATCAATCAGATGGGAAGCGGTAGAAGACAACTGATTCAATGTGCTTATGACTGTATTCGCGAGGGTGATAACTTGCGTTAAGTTCTGCTCTTGCTGCTGAACAAGTTCAAGTTTCAAGAGGATCTGTTTGATCACGCCTTCTTCGGTAAAGCCTTCTTTCACCATCTCGTAAGGCGCCGTCAAGCTCGCGAACTCAGCGATGTCTGGGTGCCAATCGGCAAAATCGCTGTAAGCCAAGTTAAGGCCTGCGATTCGGTTTCTCAATTGACGGTATTCGTCTTGTGCTTTATCAATGTCAGATTGCATCATCAGCATCAAGAAGGTGTTCGCCATAGCAGACGCGCTGGATGTAAATCGGTTCGCTGCATCGCTCGCTTCTGGGTTGTCTTCAACCAAGAATGAGCTGATTCTATTCATTTCTGGTCCGATAGACCCAACGCCATAACGGAACTCGCCCATTTTACTGTCGATCAGATTTTGCTTACTTTGAATTTCGATCTGCGCCAGCAGTACCGTGTTGGTCATGGTTTGCAGTTGCGCCATGTCATCGACAAGGTTTTGTTGTTGCTCTAAAGAGATTGCATCAGGAAAAGATTGGGAGATAAAAAGGAGTTCCTCTAGCGTGGTATTGCTCTCTGTCGCGAGTTGGTCAATTGAGCCCCTTGTGGCATTCAGTGTATCTAAGTCGGTTGATTGGGTGCTGTAAGTGAGAAGTTTTACTTGTTCTAATACGCTTTGCGTTAATTCGGCATTATGTAGAGCAAGGGGTAATGCTTGTTCCGAGAGTGCATCAAAATGTCCCCCGACCCGTTCAACGCCCCGAATGCTAACCATTGATAAAAAAGTAACAAGTAAAAGAATGGAAATAAATACAGCAGTGACGGTTTGAATGAGCGAGAATGTATAACGTGAGGGTTTTATTGATAAATTTGTGTCGGGCATGTGAAATCCAGTTTGACTACGAAAAGAGATATCCTTAAGTTAGGTCGTATACTAGAAGTCCTTGATGACGTTTTTATTTCAGTTTTTTGTCAGAAGAGTTACATATGAAAATCAGAAAAATGGCTGTAGTTACAATAACTTTAGCAACATTGGCTGCTTGTAGCTCGTCACCTTCGCCTTCTCAGCTTAGTCAAACCGCACAGAAACCCCTATCAAAGTCAGAACAATTGACTACAAACGCTTATATGAGCGTGTATGAACAGTGGAAAGGCGTGCCATACCATTTCGGTGGGACCTCATTTCGAGGTATAGATTGCTCTGCTTTTGTTCAAATCGCCGTGCAAAATGCGACTCAACAAGCTCTACCAAGAACCACAAAAGAACAGAGTAAAAAGGGAAAAGAAATTGCGTATGGGCAGGCAACAAGCGGTGACTTGGTGTTTTTCAAGACTTCGATGACGGTGCGACATGTAGGCGTTTATTTAGGAAACAACCAATTTCTACATGCCTCGACATCGAAAGGTGTCATTATTTCTAGGTTAGATAACCCTTACTGGGCATCCAAGTTTTGGCACTTTAGGCGTTTATAGCGGTTCGAAAGATAAACCGCTGAGCGAGGTAACTCTAGAAAGATACGACTTAAACGCCCGTTGTTATTATGCTGATTAATTACGACGATAAATGAGCAAACAAACCGTTAATCGTATTTAGCAACAGCAGTATCAAACAGGTTCTTCACTAACGCGATGTACTCATCGAGGAATACAATTTGTTCGTTAGTCGCTTTCTTAGCCCACACACCCGCTAATACTTCACCAAGATCCGCTACTACGGCATCTGCTTCTTTCAAAAGTTGAAAACGAACGCTCGAATGCAACTCTGGGTTTTGCTCGAAAATAGCCATGATGTTTGTTGAAATCATGTCGGTAACAATGTCTTCGACACTTTCGTTTCCAGTATCACCATTACTATTTGTAAAGACATCCAGATTAAACGATAAGTGCTCGATCAGAGCCAAATAGCCATCGGTTTCTACAACCACAATAATTCTCCGTTTTAAGCTCTAGAGCAGATTAATACGTACTTGCCTAATACTATGTAAATGAAGCTATTTGTCATCACTTTATTGCCCAAAACCACATTTAAATGATCCTAGTTAGTATTTCAGCTTAAAATTAAATCGATATAGCTTTATGTGGTATACCTGCCTACTTACGACATAAGTAAATTCACGCTAAAGAAGTGTAAGACAAACTTTGAAGCAAAGTATTGCGCCAGTTAACAATAGCCCTTTCAACTTACTCTAAAAGCTCATTTGATTTAGTCGCTAGACAATAACAAGCTCAAACCTCTTTTCCAGTTTGTGGCGTTCAAAACCGTTTCGATTGTGAGACCAGTTCCAAACTATTTCATCACGTCAGGTTTTCAATTTATGTTTGTATTTCAAAGAGCTTGAATCAGTTCGAGTTCACAATTCGGCCAATTGATTCTACGTAAGATGAAGAAGAGCTAAGAACATTGACGAGTGCGTCTATAAATTGTTCAGATTTATCCTAAACTATTGCTATTAAACAAACAGTATTTCTAACCTTCAATCTTTTTAACTTTCAGTCTTTGAGGATTTCCTATGTGGCAGGCCATTTCTCAACAACTTTCAGATACTCTTCTATTTAACTTTCAGATTACTGAACGTACCAAGGTTTCTGGTGGCGACATTAACGATTGCTATATGATCAGCGATGGTAATGAGCGTTACTTTGTGAAAGTGAATCAGCGAGAATTTTTACCTAAGTTTGAAATTGAAGCTGAGAACTTACGCTTGTTAAGAGAAACCTCCACTGTTTACGTTCCTGAGTTGGTGCTTATTGGCAAAACCAAAGAGTGCTCGTTCATTATTCTGAATTACTTGCCGACCAAACCGCTCGAGACGGGCAACAATAGCTTCGATTTCGGCGTTCAGCTTGCGCGGCTTCATCAATGGGGCGAGCAAAAAGAGTTTGGTTGCGACCAAGACAACTATATCGGCAGCACACTTCAACCCAACCCTTGGCATAAGAAATGGGGTCGCTTTTTCTCTGAGCAACGCATTGGTTTCCAACTGCAACTGCTCAAAGAGAAAGGCATCGAGTTTGGTGATATCGATGACATCGTTGATGTGGTGAATATGCGTCTTGCTGGCCACAACCCTCGCCCTTCTTTGCTTCATGGGGATCTTTGGAATGGCAATGTTGCTAACTCTGCGTTTGGCCCAATTTGCTACGACCCTGCTTGTTACTGGGGGGACCATGAGTGTGATTTGGCGTTAACTGAATTGTTTGAAGGTTTCCCTAAAGAGTTTTATGAAGGTTACCAGAGCGTCAATCCACTCGACGTTGGCTATACTGATCGGAAAGACATTTACAACTTGTACCATCTTCTTAACCACTGCAATCAATTCGGCGGCGAATATTTAGCACACACTGAAGCATGCATTCAGAAAATACAGGCCGTTTAATACCAATTACAGCTGTTTATAACCGAATACGATTGGTATCAGTTACAGTGAGGAGAATTTGCCATGCATAAATACACAGAGAAACATGTCTCCTGTCCGCATTGTGGGCACGGTATTAACATCACGCTTGATGCATCTAATGGTAGCCAAGACTTCTATGATGATTGTCCAGCGTGTTGCAATGCCATTCATTTGGATATGCAGGTTGACGAAGTAAGAGACAGAATCAACCTTTCGATTGATGCCGATGATGAACAAGTATTCTGACAATCAGTTTCTCGTTTAAACCATGATCAAAAAAGGGCACCTCACGTGCTCTTTTTTAATTTGGTCATCGGTGTGATTTTATTGCCACCGATTCAATGCGCTTAGTTGCTATTTCTGGTTCGCTAATACACGCTCGACAGTATCAACAATTGCCTGCGTTTGTGGATCGAACTCAATGTTCACTTGGTCGCCTACTTCACGGCCGCCAAACAGAGTACGATTCAGAGTTTCTGGGATCAGGTGAACAGAGAAACGGTTCTCTTCCACTTCACCAATCGTCAATGAACAACCATCAACACCAATGTAACCCTTACTCAATACGTACTTCATCGATTCTTCTGGTAGTTCGAACCAAAGTGTACGGTTGTTTTCTGTTTTAATCACATCGACTAGGTTAGCCATCAGAGTAATGTGGCCAGACATGCTATGCCCGCCAATTTCGTCACCAAACTTTGCTGCACGCTCAACATTCACTTTGGCACCGACATTCAGTTGGCCTAAGTTCGTCAATCGCAATGTCGCTTGCATTAAATCAAAAGCAATCTGGTTACCTGAAATTTCCGTTACCGTTAAGCAACAACCGTTATGAGCTACTGAAGCACCAATGGCTAATCCTTCAACCATTTCATCGCTTAGCTCAATGGTATGAGTTTGAAACGACTCTTTTTTGTTGATAGCAACCAGTGTTGCCATGCCTTGAACGATACCTGTAAACATAAGATTCCTATTTAGCATTCTAGGGCGTGTTGACCTTTCGCGGTTAAATTCTGTTCGGATGGGGACGCCTAGTCAAAAACGTTTTAATCGCGGCGAGGGGGAAGTAGCCTAGCATCCTAAGCAAATCTCCCTCAACAAAGAGTAAAACGCTTTTTGCGGGGGCGCCCAGCTCGAACCCTTCGGGCAGCGTTTGCTGGTCATTTTTACTACGTTATCGGCTTCTCATGTAGGCTAGCTACACATCAAAGCCCCTGCCTTGTATAAAGGCCCAGCAACTCGCTGCAAAAATCAGCTCGAAAGATCAACACGCCCTAATAACAGTTTTTCATAGCAGTTATTGTGACATTTCTTTATGATTCGTCCAGTGGAAGCTTAAGATCATTGTCTCTGATTCCTTCAGAATGTCCTTTCCTACACTATTATTCTAATTTTCCCTCTTATTTGGAGTTGTTTGTGCATCGTTACAAAGAAGAATCCTCGAATCTAATCAAACTTGCGACCCCAGTATTGATCGCATCCGTTGCACAAACTGGAATGGGTTTTGTTGATACCGTAATGGCCGGTGGCGTAAGTGCTATCGATATGGCGGCGGTTTCGATTGCAGCAAGTATCTGGCTACCATCAATCCTATTTGGTGTTGGTCTATTGATGGCGTTGGTTCCTGTCGTTGCACAACTGAATGGTTCTGGTCGACAAGTAAAAATTCCATTCGAAATTCAACAAGGCGCATTTTTAGCGCTCGTCATCTCCCTTCCAATCATTGGTGTGCTTTTTCAAACACAATTGATATTGGAGTGGATGGACATTGAACAACTCATGGCGGAAAAGACCATCGGCTATATGAATGCGGTGATGTTTGCTGTACCCGCTTTCTTGTTGTTCCAAACATTGCGAAGTTTTACCGATGGTATGTCTTTAACCAAGCCTGCAATGGTGATTGGTTTTATTGGCTTGTTATTAAACATCCCGCTTAACTGGATGTTCGTATACGGAAAACTTGGTGCTCCTGCATTGGGTGGTGTTGGCTGTGGCGTTGCAACGGCTATCGTATACTGGGTGATGTTTGCACTGCTATTCGCTTACGTTTTAACTTCAAAACGGTTATCGAAAATCAACATCTTCGGTACGTTCCATAAGCCGCAACTTAAAGCTCAAATTCGCCTGTTTAGACTTGGTTTCCCTGTCGCAGCCGCTATCTTCTTCGAGGTAACCTTGTTTGCGGTTGTTTCCTTGTTGGTTGCCCCACTTGGCTCGTTGATTGTTGCCGCGCACCAAGTCGCGATCAACTTCTCTTCGCTGGTCTTCATGATTCCAATGAGTATCGGTGCAGCCGTGAGTATTCGTGTTGGGCATAAGTTGGGCGAAAACAACACCGAAGGCGCTAAGATCGCGACACACGTAGGTATCATTGTTGGTTTAGTGACAGCCTTAATGACAGCGGCGTTAACTGTCCTGTTCAGAGAACAGGTTGCATTACTTTACACAGAGAACACTGCGGTAATTACCGTTGCAATGCAGTTGCTGTTGTTCGCGGCGGTTTATCAATGTACTGATGCCATCCAAGTTATCGCTGCAGGTGCTCTGCGTGGCTACAAAGACATGCGTTCAATCTTCAACATTACCTTCGTTGCTTACTGGTTGCTTGGCCTTCCTATCGGCTACATCTTAGGAATGAAAGATTGGATTGTTGACCCTATGGGTGCGCACGGCTTCTGGATTGGTTTCATCGTCGGTCTAACGTCAGCCGCGATTATGCTGGGTATGCGTCTACACTGGATGCACAAGCAGGACGATGACGTTCAGTTAGAATTTAGTTCTCGCTAGATTCGTACTCGCTAAGTCGGTCTATCTGATTTCGAATAAAAAAAAGAGCTCTGATTTTCAGGGCTCTTTTTCGTTTAATGGTCAGGTAGATCGCATCTGGCTTAGTATTCACTCTTCTCTCGAACAAAGCGCGCAAACTTGGGTTTTCCGTTTTGAGTAAAACCATTGTAGCGAAAGGTAATACGGCTGCCGATCTCTGGCGGTGCGAGTCTCATCTGGTCACTGAATCCGCTGCCGATATAAAATTCCACACCCTCTTCTGTGTGAACCAAAATTGAACCCATCATCCCTTTATACTTCCCTGTCCCACTCTTGTATCCAATAACTATAGCTTCGGCATCGTGATGCCTTTTGAGCTTTAACAGGTCATTACTTCGGCCTGCTTGATAACGACTGGTGATTTTTCTAAGCATCAAACCTTCGCCATTACGCTCATCGACATTATCAAGTTGATGAAACAAAGCCTCTTCACTGTGAATTGGTACATGTTCTATGTACCTGACATGAGATTCTCCAATCACCCTTACCCAATGCAAAATGTTGTAATAGCGCTTTTGATAATCTCCCGCAGCGCCGGGCATATCAAACAGCATGAAATCGATTTGGCGCCATGCTGTGTCACTCGGCGTATGGTCGAGAACGGTAGATTGAACAAGGTGGAACTTGCCCCTTCCTGCCCACAACTCTCCTTCGAGATGGACCTTAGGTAAGTTTTCCGTAAACCACTTCGGTGAGTAAATACGATTACCATTGCGTGTATAAAGATGTTGTCCATCCCATAGAGCCCGAATCCCATCAAGTTTTTCACTCTTCCAGTATTCAGAAACATCTATGCCTTGCTGGTAGGAGTTTGCAAGCACCAAATAGTCCGGAGGTAAATAGGATGAATGAGATGAAAGCGAACACACCCATAGAGTGGCTAAAGCCAGTTTGGTTAATCTCATCATCTTCTCCGTATTAATAACTGTAGTGGTCAACAAATGCTTTTAATCGTAAGTGCTCTAACACGCAGTTAGACAATCTTTGCTAGAAGATGCGATCCACTCATCAACCTTATCTAACCCTTGCATCTATTCATTAAATTAATGACTTATGGCTCTCATATGATCCGCCGTTTTTAGTTCTCAAATTGAGAAATGCCTTCTCTCAATTTGAGATGGGAATTCACGATAAATATAAGCCATTGAAAAATAACAACATAAAAGTTGGCACATTCAGTGCAATTGTCCATACATACTGAAAAGGAGATATCGCTATGGAACTACGTAAGATTGATTTAAACACAACGACACTGACACTTTCTATTTTCGGTGATCTGGATGCAGCAGGCAGTCGTGATGCACAAACCGACATCGATGATGTGATTTCTAACGATGGTCACCCTGAAATCGAAGTTGATTTTAGTCAGGTTGAGTTTTTAGATTCATCTGGTGTTGGCGCGATTGTTTATATGTTCAAACGTCTGACTGAACGCGAGCGCAACATGCGACTTGAAAATGTGACGGGTCAACCTCTTGAAATTATGAACTTGCTGCGTATTGGCCACGCTATCCCAGTAAATTCAAAAAATCCTGCAAATTCATGAAGACCCACTAAGCTAGAAGTAACAAAAAATAATAAGAAAAATTAGAAACATAGGACGTTGGCATGAAAATACTGAAAAACTACATAGCCCTTTCTCTGTCCGCTCTCGTTCTGGGTGGCTGTACTAGCTATCCTGAACAAGGCACAGGGGGTTTGGCTGAAAGTTACGATTCTATTAACTATCAAAACTCAGACTTCTCTCCTGTCATGCCAGACGAGCCTCTTGGTCCGGAACATGGATTACGCTTTGATTGGCAGCTCGCTAAATTGCACCTTGATGCTTTGATCCAAGAAGGTGCTCGTTGGTGTTTCCCCGCTGCTGTTGTTCAAGCAATCGAAAAGCAAAATCGTATTGCTCGTGAACTTCAAGGCGGTCTACTACTGGATGCAGCCAACGACTTAGTGATCCAAAGAAAACGCCTAAATGAACTTGAGGTCCAACTGGATTACGTAACTTCACAAGCCCGCTGTGAGCCACCAAAAAATGAAAATCAATTTAGAATGCAACTGTCGGTTATTGAACAGTTGTATGACCTGCTTAATGTTGACAACCAATTTGCGGAAAACTCGACTGAAGTAAATCCTAAATATATGGGAAGACTGGCCGAGGCGACCACTTTACTTAAAGAACACAAATCCCTAGACCTTGTTGTTACCGGCCATGCAGATGCGACAGGTACCGAAGAATACAACGATAAGTTAGCACTTGGACGAGCGAAACAAGTCGAACGCTACCTGACTATATTTGGCCTAGGCGCTCAACGAATCAAAGCCCTCTCTGTTGGCGAAACCGTCCCTCTTTTTGAAGGTGAATCCGACGGCACACGTTTAACTAACCGCCGAGTAAGTATCGAAGTTATCTCGCCTAAGAATGCCGAGAAAATTGGAGGTGGATTATGAAATTATTGATCGCTTTTATCATCACCCTATCGTTATGCTTTGCGAATGTCGTCAATGCTAACGATGAGTTTTCAGACGCGGTTCAAGTCGGTGACCTTATCCAAGTTAACGTACCCGGTGAAAGTACCTTAAACACTGGTTTCCAAGTGGATAAGCGTGGCCGTATTACCCTTCCTGAAGTAGGCGCTGTGTTTGTTGCAGGTTACGACAGTGAGCAGCTTAACAAAGTGATTCTAGAGTCGCTGGCAACCGCTTACAAAGATCTTTCGAACGCTTCAGTGTATGTAAAAGAGCAGCAAATCATCATCTACGTGCAAGGTTATGTAGAACAGCCTGGCGAATACACGCTCTCATTAGGTTCTAGCATCCAAATGGCACTTTACGCTGCGGGTGGTTTACGCCCGGGCGCGCAACTGGATAAGCTGATTCTTAAGCGAGGCGCAGATAAGAAAGAGTTTAACTACAAACGATTCCTTGATTCAGGAGACGAGTCAGCATTACCTACTCTTCAATCACTGGATTCACTATTCGTTCCAGCTTCTCCATTAGTCGGTAACATCGAGCAAGAGTTTGACGCAGCAAAGCTTGCTAACTCAGGTGACAGTGCTGATTCTCGTAACTCCATCAAAGTGTTTGGTGAGGTGAACGCGCCGGGTTCGTTCACTTACAAAGAGAACACCGACCTTGTCGACGTACTTATGCGTTCGGGCGGCGTAACTCGTTATGCCAGTGTTGAGCAAATCCGAGTGATTTCGAACAACACCCCAACGCTATTCAACCTAAAACGTTACTTAGATTCTGGTGACGAAAGTCTGCTTCCAATTTTACGCCCGGGTGCGACCATTTTCGTTCCCAAGCAAGAAGAAGAGATCAAATCCGGCGCCAACATGGTTTACGTAATGGGCGAAGTCGCAGCCCCTGGTGCTTTTGAAGGCAAAAGAGACGCGACCTTTATGGATATCTTGGCGAATGCGGGCGGCCCAACTCGATTTGCAGAGTCACGACAAATCCGTGTTATCAAAGCAGATGGCAGAGTGCTTAAATTCGATTTAGCGGCTTACACTGAAGGCTTACCTAACTCTAACCCTCCTAGCATCAAAGCTGGTGACGCGATTTTCGTTCCCGAGAAAACCGACATGAACGAGAAGTCTTGGTTGAAAATCACGCCAGACAGAGCAGTTAACGTGATTGGTGAGGTGAATCGACCTGGTCGTATTGAATGGTCAGATGAAATGAATTTCATGGGATTATTGGCACACGTCGGTGGCCCTACGCTACGCGCTGACACATCGAAAATCGAAGTTGTTACTGGTAGAAAGCTAGTTGTGTTTAACCTTGATGATTTTATTCGAAATGGTGCGCCACGTGACCAAATGCCACAAATTCGAGCGGGCTCTATCGTGCGTGTTCACGACTTGCCACAAGATCCTTCAGACAATAAATCACAATGGGTTCGTCAAAGCTCTGATGCTTCGATCTACATCTTTGGACAAGTGAATGCACCCGGTCGTTACCGCTTCACCAAAGACATGCACTTCCTTGATATCTTGTCTGCGGCTGACGGTCCAACAAAGGATGCCGACATCCACAACGTTCGAGTAACGCATCGTGACAAAACCTATTCGCAAGTAAGCAAACTTAACTTATCACTGTACTTCGAAACCGGTGACGAATCGTTACTGCCAAACGTAACCACTGGCGACACGATTTACATCCCAGAGAAAGGCAAAAACTGGTTAGATACACCGAAAGAAGAAACCGTTCGTGTGCTTGGTGCGATTAACAATCCGGGGCGTTATGTGTTCAACGACAACATGACCATTCTAGATATTCTGGCAGAAGCAGCAGGACCTACCGACAATGCTTATGTAGAAAAAATTACCATCGTCAATATGTCTTGCTGCCAAGGTCAGGCTCGTACTTTTGACCTTGTTGAATTCAGCAAAACGGCGAACATTTACAACTTGCCGGTGCTACGCGCTGGTGACACGATTTACATCCCAGACCGTCGCGAAAGCTTTATTGAAAAAGCACGCGTCGGACTTGATGACATACTGCGTATCACCACCACCATCGTATTAATAGGAGCTTTATAATGACAATTTCAGCGACCCATGCCGAAGTCGAGCAACTGTATTTAGCTTCTGAACTTAACGGCCAAAAATCAATATGCGTCACCGCCTGCCATTCAGGTGACGGCGTAACATCTATTGCAACCGCATTAGCCGAGCGTTTTCTTCTTGCGGGTCATTCAACACTTTATGTTGATCTCAACTTATTCAACCCTGCTTTCAAAGATTTGAATATGCTAGAAGATAATCAGCAAGGTCAATTGATTGAACATGTTGAATCTCAGCGTACGTTTATCGGTGTACCTGCTCCACAAGTTGCTTCAACGCAATTGGCTTATAAAGATCCGACAACGTTACAAAACGTGGTCAACAAATGGTTAGAGAAATACGACAGAGTCATCATTGATACCTCACCGCTTCTCAACATAAACAAAGGCAACATTCCGGCTCAGTCTGTGGCGAGTGCTTGTGACAGCACATTGATGGTTGTCGCCTATGGTGAAACGTCGAGTCACCACCTAGAACAAGCGAAAAAGCTGCTTGATGCACAAAGTATCAACCTAATGGGCTGCGTGATGAACATGAAACAAAAGCCTAGCTTTGCACAAGAGATGGTCAGACAAATCAATCGAATGAAATTCATCCCCGCTAAGCTTCGCGATAGCTTGGCAAACAAGCTGTATCAAAATGAGTTTTTGAACCTTCCGATGTAACTTTCTTTTGCTACTTTCTGGCTGTCATTAAACCATGACAGCCACCTATCCTATTAGACTTCAAGCTCCAAAAGCTCTGAATAACTCAAAACCAAATTGGGTATTTTTGGCGAAGTTATTATTAAAAATAAGATTTTAAAAACCATTCAACGCATTTCACACACATCAATCATGGTCTTACCCCCTTTAAATTCCTTCAAAAATCAACAGCCCCACGCCTAACTTTAGCGGTAATGTGACACAGACGGTTAAAGTGCCATATAAATCGAATCAAAGATGGAATTCGTACGATTATTCCCTAAGATTATAAATAGAGGTGGTTTTTGACGAATTTGTAATAGTTTGACAAAGTTATCCGATGGCTGTTGAAACACAGTGGATGAATTGGCAAATCACACTTCACTGACTTCGCACGTTTATCTATTCAAACTTCACCCATCCCTCCTTCTGCTCAAATGGTTCAAATACACGGAAAGGATCACCATCGAGCAATTTAGATAATCAATTTACCTTGGTTACCTTAGTTGTATTATTAAAGAGAAAGGAAACTCAATATGGAATACAAGTTAAGCTCCGTATTTTTGTTAGTAGCAGCAGCCAGCGGTAATGCTAACGCTGGAGAATGTGGCAGCGTAACAATCGCAGATATGAACTGGAACTCTGCAACACTGATCGCCAATATCGACCAATTCATCCTTGAACATGGTTATGGGTGTGATGCTGAACTTATCCCTGGCGACACTATGCCAACAGGCACGTCTATGATCGAAAAAGGCCAGCCTGATGTTGCACCTGAACTTTGGAGCAACAGCTTAAAAGACGCATTAGATAAAGGTGTTGAAGAAAAACGTCTTCGCTACGCAGGTAAAGCACTTGTGAACGGCGGCGAAGAAGGCTTTTGGGTTCCAGCTTACCTAGTAAAACAGTACCCTGAAATGGCAACCATCGAAGGCGTACGCAAAAACGCAAGCTTATTTAAACACCCTGAAGACCCAGATACATCTGCATTCTACAGCTGCCCTGCAGGCTGGAACTGTCAGATCAGCGCCGGAAACTTGTTTAATGCTCTTGAGCTAGAAAACAGCGGTTTCACGATTGTTGATCCAGGCTCGAGTGCCGGCTTATCTGGCTCTATCGCAAAAGCTTATGAACGTGAAGAAGCTTGGTTTGGTTACTACTGGGCACCGACCGCTGTTCTAGGTAAATACGACATGGTTAAAGTCGACTTTGGCAGTGGCGTTAATGAGGAAGAGTTCCTTAACTGTACCACCAAAGAAGATTGTGAATCGCCAAAAGCAACCATGTACCCGCCTTCACCTGTCCACACGATTACCACTGAAAGTTTTGCGTCACGTGCTCCTGAAGCGTACGACTACTTTACTAAACGTGGTTTCACAAACGACAAAATGAACTCGCTACTTGCTTGGATGGAAGACAACCAAGCTGATGGCGAAGAAGCGAGTCTGCATTTCTTAAGTGAATTCCCAGAAGTATGGCACCCATGGGTTTCTGAAGAAGTGGCTAAGAAAGTTGAAGGTCAGCTGTAAGAGCTTGATTTAATAACAAGTAATTACGCTTCAACAATAAAACAGAAATAACGTCGCTATACTTGATGTTATTCATGATTCGGAGCCCTTTTCATTAGCGATTTTCTTATCGCATGGACAAGTGGCTCCGAACTATAAGGATATAAAATGGCTGACAGCAATTGGTTATCAAGCTTTCCAGAGATGGAACGCGGTGATTTACGAACCATAAAAAAGACGCTAGATGGCGCATACCGTGAATTTTCCCGTGAATACGGCGAAATGATTGAATCTCTCTTTGACCCTCTTCTTTCATTCCTCGTTTGGTTTGAAAAACTCCTTATCTCAACACCTTGGATTATAGTCCTGGCTGTGTGTACCAGCCTTGTCTACGCAGCAAGCCGTTCTTGGAAACTGGCTCTAGGCTGTGTTGCTTCTCTACTTCTCATTGGTTACTTTGGAATGTGGGAAGACACCATGCGGACGCTCAGTATCATCACTGTATGTACCTTGGTTTCAATATTCTTGGGCATTCCGATTGGTATTGCGATGGCTCGTTCAAATCGAGCTCAGTCAATTGTTACGCCGATGCTCGATATCATGCAAACCATGCCTGCGTTCGTTTATTTGATTCCAGTGGTAATGCTACTGGGCATCGGTAAGATTCCAGGGCTAATCGCCGTGGTTATCTACGCGATTCCACCTGTAATTCGTCTAACTAACCTAGGCATACGCTTAGTTGATAAAGAAGTCCTTGAAGCCGCTACCGCTTTCGGTGCGAGCAAAAAGCAACGCTTATGGGGTGTTCAACTTCCTCTAGCAATGCCAACGATCATGGCGGGTATTAACCAAACCATCATGATGGCACTGTCTATGGTTGTTATCGCATCCATGATTGGTGTGAAAGGCCTAGGACAACCGGTTCTCAAATCGATTACTAACCAGTACTTCACATTAGGCTTGATGAATGGTTTCGCCATCGTTGCCCTCGCAATCCTTTTTGACCGCGCTTCTCAGGCGTACGCAAGAAGAACTAATGCGCATTTAGGAGGATTCAAGCATGACTAAACCATTGATTGAAATTAGTGGTCTGTACAAGGTGTTTGGACCGAAACCAATGTCTGTTATGAACCGAGTTCAAAACGGCGAACACAAAGATCAGATTCTTGCGGATACGGGTCATACCGTTGGTTTAAAAGAGATCAACCTTGAGATTAACCGTGGTGAAATCTTCGTTATCATGGGGCTTTCTGGCTCGGGTAAATCGACGCTGATTCGCCACTTCAACCGTTTGATTGACCCGACTCAAGGTAAAATCATGGTTGAAGGCATTGATGTGATGAGCCTCAACACTAAACAGCTAGAAGAGTTCCGTCGTCATAAAATGTCGATGGTATTCCAACGCTTTGGCTTAATGCCTCATCGCACTGTGGTTGAAAACGTTGCGTACGGGTTGGAAGTACAAGGCATCAAAAAAGAAGACCGTTTAGCAAAAGCCAACGAATGGTTAGAAACCGTGGGCTTGAAAGGTTACGGCAAGCAATACCCTGCGCAACTTTCAGGTGGTCAGCAACAACGTGTTGGCCTTTCTCGCGCTCTGTGTACTAACGCTGAAATCTTGTTAATGGATGAAGCCTTTTCGGCACTCGACCCTTTGATTCGAAGTGAAATGCAAGATCAGCTTATCGAACTTCAAGAGAAGCTTCATAAGACGATTGTTTTCATCACTCATGATCTGGACGAAGCACTCCGCCTAGGCGATAGAATCGCAATTTTGAAAGACGGCGAGTTAGTACAACAAGGCACACCACATGAGATTCTGCTAAATCCAGCCGATGATTACGTGGAAGCGTTCGTGAAAGACGTAAACCGTGCTCGTGCACTGACCGTTGAAACCGTTATGCAGCCTCCTCTGTATCGAATCACATCAGAAACGATTGAAGGTGCTCTGGCACAGATGAAGATGCTGAAAAACGATTACGCTTATCACGTAACGGATGACGGCTATCAAGGCCTAGTCACACAAGAGAGCCTACAAGACGCAGTTGAAGATTCATCGGTACATGATTTTAGTGATGAGATATACGAAGAAGTCCCTGCCATCTTACCAGATGCGGTGATTGAAGAAGTGCTACCGGACACTATGTCTTGTGACTACTCTCTTCCAGTTGTTGATGAAGACGGTAATCTAAAAGGTGAACTCGAGAGAAGCGCTGTTGCTGATATCTTCTCAGAAAGTAGCGAGGAAGAAGTAGAAGCCGACCCAAAGCCAAAAATTGATAAAGCTTCGTAGTCCTACTTTTCGTGATTTAAAGCACGGCTGTTTAAATTATCATTGTTTGGGTTATCGTTATTTGAGTTATTGCTATTTAGATTAGCCTAAACTACATAAACCGCTCTAAGACCACTGTTGTTATTTCACTGCAGTGGTCTTTTTTATTTGTATCGGGCTCGTTTTCTTCTGAGATCTACCCGCACCTTAGGCTTTATAGGCACCTAAGTTTATATTTCATAAGAGAAAACAAAATAAAATCAGTCCGTTAGGTTTGTCACAAACCCAATAGCAAGATGAGTGAGATGCCAATTAAATGCTCTATTTGTACGGCAACCAGTTGAAATTATTCTAGAAAATGACTAAAACTTAATAGTATTAACAGATATTAAGCTCAATAAAAGGACTTAGTTTGATGAATTCTACTTTAGCGTCAGACGCAGCTACAAATCTAAACTCACAACAAGTGAGCAAGCTTGTCGATGAAAGCGTTCTGGAGCAAATGATTCGCGATACAAGTGCGGACATTATCCCTATCTTGATCGACCATTATGTCGAAGAATCACAAACACGCTTGGTCGCTATAAAAGAGGCAGTCACGCAGAAAGACGCTCAAACACTTGAGTTCGAGGTCCACAGTCTCGGCAGCACAGCGCTTTCGTTAGGTAATCGCCCTTTGGGTGAATTAGCTCGAGCTTTAGAAAAGCTATGTTTAGAACAGAGTCATGATGCGGCATTTCGACAAGTTGATGAATTACTAGAGCTCGCAGAGCGTTCAATAAAAGCCTTGCTTGAAAGGAAAGAGGCAGGCTTCAGCTAGCTTTGCATGTTCATTATCGGTATCAGATTAAAAACTCAAAACAGTCGTTATTAATATAGTCGCCATAAGATGGGCTCCATCATGAACAGCAATGCGAGAAGTTATACAGGCCGCTTCTTAAAAGATTGCATGTGGTAGATAACAAATACACAAGACTCGTATTGATGGTTGCATATCACTATGTTATTGATTGGTTAGGATAAAGTTTCAAAAGGAATACACAATGCGCCCTAAGGTATTGTTAGTTGAAGACTCCACCTCACTCGCCGTACTCTACAAGCAGTACGTAAAAGACGAGCCCTATGATATTTTCCACGTCGAAACCGGCGCGGAAGCTAAGACCTTCATTGAAAGGCACTCTCCACAGCTTGTGATTCTCGACCTTAAGCTTCCTGACATGCCAGGCGAAGAAGTCTTAGATTGGATTACTGCTAACGAAATACCGACCGCTGTCATCATCGCGACAGCGCATGGTTCAGTAAACATCGCGGTAGACCTTATCCAACGCGGTGCAGAAGACTTCTTAGAGAAACCCATTCAAGCCGATCGACTCAAGACCTCTGTTAGCTTGCATCTAAAAAGAGCGAAACTCGAAAACCTCGTCGATAACATGCAAAGCAAATTCGATCGTGATCGTTTTCATAATTTCATTGGCTCTTGCCTACCCATGCAGGCTGTTTACAAGATCATTGATTCGGTAGCACCAACCACTGCCAGCGTGTTTATTAACGGCGAAAGTGGTACAGGTAAAGAAGTGTGTGCGGAAGCGATTCACCAAGAGAGTCAGCGTAATGGTAAACCCTTCGTGGCAATTAACTGCGGCGCTATCCCTCGAGACCTAATGGAGAGTGAAATCTTCGGTCACGTTAAAGGTGCGTTTACCGGTGCGACAACCGACCGTAAAGGTGCAGCAATGCAAGCGCATGGCGGTACCCTATTTCTCGATGAGCTTTGTGAAATGGAACTGGAGATGCAGAAGAAGCTCCTCAGATTTTTGCAAACTGGTACGTTTACTCCACTCGGTGGCAACCGCGAGATTAAAGTGGATGTCAGAATTATCTGTGCGACCAACCGCGATCCACTGGTTGAAGTAGAAGAAGGACGTTTTAGAGAAGACCTTTACTATCGTGTTCACGTTGTGCCTATCGAGATGCCACCGCTTCGCGAGCGAGGGAGTGACATTGTCACTCTTTGCAATCATTTCTTGAAGCTGTACGCGAAGCAAGATAAGAAGAAGTTTAAATCAATAGACAAAGAAACGCAGAATCTACTTAAACGTTATGCGTGGCCAGGCAATGTGCGTCAATTGCAAAACATCATCCGTAACATAGTGGTGTTGAACAATGAAACGAGCGTGACTAAAGACATGTTACCGCCTCCGATTAATAAAGTAGATGCCGCTCCATCATCTAAATCAGTGACACCAATTCGAGTAACTGCGCCTCAACCTGCAGTTGTTGAAGCACCAGAAGCTAAGTTGCCACCGATTACTCCGGAAGAGTTGGAACAATCGTCAGTTGCTCAAGCTCACAATGAGCCGATGACGCCTGCATTTACCACAAGCGAAGGTGCTATTCGTCCAATGTGGCAAATAGAACGTGAAGCCATTCAACATGCCATCAATCATTGCGATGGGAATGTGTTAAACGCTGCTGTGCTGTTAGAACTTAGCCCTTCTACTGTTTATCGTAAGAAACAGGCTTGGGAATCGGAAGATGAGTACAATCAAGCCTAACCAAGGTGTACTCGACATAAACCTTCATGAGATTTGGCTGTTGATCGACAGCCAAACTTTTGGAGGTATAGAAACGCATGTTTTAGAATTAGCACAAGGCCTGATATCGGAAAGCGCTCAGTATTCAGAGGCTGTTCGTATCGTTCTTTTGACTAAGTTTAATCCTGAAGCGATCATCGTTGAAAAGTTGAATGCGCTAAACATCCCTTTTAGTTACCTCTCCGATTTAGCCTCATGTTCTGTAGATTCAAATGGCAATAGCGCGACACAGCTGAAACGTGCAGTTCAACATTATCAACCAAGGCTTATCCATGCTCATGGTTACAAAGCCAGTTTGGTCAGCAAGTTAATCAAGCTTCCGCCTCGTTTCAACAACACAAAGCAAATCACCACTTATCACGCAGGTGAAACCCCAACAGGCAAAGTATGGCTTTATGATTGGCTCGACCGTTACAGCAGTTTTCTTTCTGATCAGTCGCTCGTGGTCAGTGAAAAGATTAAAGCGAAAGTGCCGAGTCAAACCCATCAATTGAATAACTTTGTTAAAATGCCAAGCGGGTTAACAAGCTCCCCTTCATCAAGCCCATTCCATGTTGGTTTTGTGGGGCGATTGAGCCATGAAAAAGCGCCTGATCGATTTGTTGCATTAGCCAAACAGTTTCCTGATGTTCGGTTTGAGCTTTTTGGTGACGGGCCAGAAATGGACATCTTAGTTAAATCGCAGCCTGATAATGTGACCTTTCATGGGTATCAGACCAATATGGACGACGTCTGGAGCCAAATCGATCTGTTAATCATCCCTTCTCGCTTTGAAGGCTTACCTATGGCGGCATTAGAAGCCATGATTCGTGGCATTCCCGTTCTCGCCACCTCAGTTGGTAACTTGCCTCAACTCATCGAGCATCAAGTTAACGGCTACCTTGCAAATTCAGAAGCTGAGCTAGAACAGTTTTTATCTTTGTGGATGTCATTGACGAACGAGCAGCGTGACTCTCTCAAGAGTCACGCGATAGAAACCGTGAAAAACCAATACTCTCCACAAGCCGTTGTCCCGCAGTTGTTGGAAATCTATCAACTCGACCGTTAATTCTAGCCTTAGTCGATAACTGGTTATTTGGGCTTGATGATTTAAGTACTTTAGTCAGTTTTATACTGATTCTCAAAATGACAAAACTCACCTCAAGGCTACGCCCTCACTTAATAATCCAACATTAAATCAGTAAGTTAAATAAAATGCATAACTGGCACTCACTTTGCAATCTTTAACATCAGGCGTAACTACGTCTTAAAAAGATTACGAGCCGAGTCCTAAAGAGTTTATTTGCCAATAGAGGTCACAATGGTCAACCCTGAAGCCAATAGATTGCCAGTCATCATCACGATCAGCACCTTGTGTGTTGGGCTTGGTGTTGTTTGGTACTTTGTGCCTCACCCTGCTGTCATTGTGGCGCTCGCTCTTGTGCCATTGGCTGGGTTATTCGTGTTAAACAAAACATTCTGGTTAGTTCTATTGTTCGTTGTCTTTTCATTTTTCCGAATTCACGAAGCTATACCTCAGCTCTATTCGCTAAAAATACCGCTGATGCTTTCATTAGGCGCTCTGTCGGCTCTTCTATGGCATGCATTAATCAGTAAAGAACTTAAAATCTTCTGGCACCCTTGTTTAAATTGGCTCGCCATATTTTGGGTATTGGTTTTCATTGGTATTATCTTCGCGTCCAACAGGCCAATAGCACTAGCAGAATTCAAGGGCGTTTATTGGAAAATTATAGTGATGACGCTTGCGATTACTTGGCTAGTAAACACCACGGAAAATCTCGCAAAAACCGCGATGACGATTATCTACGCTGGCGCTTTAGTCAGCTCTATTGCCGTGTACAACTCAGTAAATGGTATTGGGCTTGTCGAGGGCTCACGCGTGACTATTGGCCGCGATTTTGGCTCTATGTTAGGTGACCCGAACGACCTAGCACTGGTACTGATGTTCCCACTCGCCTTTACAATAAGCCAAGCCACCACGACTGGCATCTCACGATCCAAACGTTTAATCAGTGCCTTAGTTTGTCTGTTACTGCTCGCCGCCATTATTGCCACTCAAAGCCGTGGCGGATTACTGGGTTGTATTGCGGTGATTGGTATTTTTGCGTGGAAGCTAGTGCGCTCTAAAGTTCTCTTAATCTCAGTGGGAACTGTCGCGGCCGTGGTGCTCTATTTAGTTGCTGGTATCTCAGACAGATCTTCTGGTGGTGCCGCTGAACAAGGTATCGATGAATCTGCAATGGGTCGAATCTATGCTTGGGAAGCAGCAATAAAGATGGCAGTTGAGAATCCACTGACCGGCGTAGGGTTGAACAACTTCTACTCGAACTACTTCTTTTACAGTTCGCATTGGGACGGACTGAATCACGCCGTTCACAGTACCTGGTTTGGTGTGTTGGCAGAAACAGGCTTTATTGGTCTGATCATTTTTGTCTGCCTTATCGTTGCTTTGATCAAAACCTCTCGCTCTACGCTAACGAGGTTAAAAAACTCGGCCACAGAAATCGCCCCCGAACTCAATGCGGTCGCCTATGCGATCTATGCAGGTCTGATTGGAACAATCGTGTCGGGTACATTTTTGACTCAAGGCTTCAACTGGCCGATTTATATCCTCGCAGCACTCACAGTTTGCGTCTCAAATGTATCTCAAACTGCCTGTCAAAATGAGAAAACCTAAAAGACACATTTTAACTTATTGAAAATATTATATTTATTAGATGGCACAATATATGAAAGTACTTCTATATAACAAAAAAGAGGATTTTCATTATGACGTCAGTATCTATACATCAATTCAAACATTGGCTTAAGTTTCATCCTAATTCTCGAATTAGAAATGTGTTTTTCATTTTAAAAAACATCAGAAGCGCAGAGCTACCTACCCCTAAACTATTTAATCGCTGTCTATATCAAGCGCACAAGCTAGTGGTGAATCTGGTTTCTGGCTTTACGCGATTCTTCTACTGGACTCCGGCTTTCAAAGGTCGTGTGGCTCAATGTGGCAAACGCCTGTATTTGTATGGTGGACTGCCTTTCGTCAGCGGTCCGGTACAAATTTCGATTGGCGATAACTGCCGTATCTCTGGCCACACGACATTCTCTGGTTGTACTCAGTCACTTGAAGGCTTGGAACACCCACTATTGTCGATTGGCAACAACGTCGACATTGGTTGGCAGTCGACTATCGCTGTTGGCGGTAAAGTCGTTATCTCTGACAACGTACGAATCGCAGGCGGCGCTTTTCTATTTGGATACTCTGGACACCCGCTTGATGCAAAACGCCGAGCGCTAGGTGAAGGTGACGACCCTCAGCAAATCGGTGACATCATTCTTGAACCCGATGTTTGGTTGGGCACGAATGTGACGGTCAAAGGTGGCGTAACCATCGGCGAAGGTGCCGTAATAGCCGCAGGCAGCGTAGTAACAAAGAATATTCCTGCCTTCGCAATCGCAGGTGGCAACCCAGCTCGAGTTGTCGGTCACATCAAACCCGTTGAAGTGACAGAATCCGATATGTTCGATTCGTTAGAGACTCATGGAGGTGACCATGCGTGATTTAATCGTATTTGGTGAAGACTTTGGTGGCCTACCTTCATCGACTCAACATTTAGTTCGTCACCTTGCTAAGCAGCACAAAGTCTTATGGGTCAACTCAATTGGCTTAAGACAACCGAAGCTGTCCGCCAAAGATGTTAGCCGAGCGTTCAACAAGTTGTTTGGTAAAACCAAGGCCGTAACTCAAAACATGCTCGACTCTGAGGGACACGACAACATTACTATCGTTAACTTAAAGACAATCCCTGCGCCTGCTTCTAAATTTTCTAGAAAGTTGGCTCAGCAAATGATGTTGCACCAACTAAAACCGGTTATTGCAGAGCTTAATCTTAACGCGCCTATCCTATGGACTTCTCTTCCGACCGCTGTTGATTTGTGCGGACACTTAGGCGAGTCATCTGTGGTCTATTACTGCGGTGATGATTTTAGCGCGCTGGCTGGTGTTGATCATGACACCGTTGCACAGCACGAATCAGAGCTAATCGAAAAATCAACGCTTATATTCGCGGCTAGCAAAAAATTGATGGATAAATTTCCAAAGCATAAAGCGCACTTGCTACCACATGGTGTCGACGTAGACCTATTTTCAACACCCGCACCAAGAGCAAAAGATTTACCAAGCAACCACCGCCCTATTGCTGGTTTTTATGGCAGCCTTTCTAAGTGGCTTGATTATGAAATGATTGATCATGTTGCGAATGCGATGCCGGAATGGGACTTTGTTTTCATAGGTCCAAACGAGCTTGATACGCTCATGCTGCCTAAGTTGAGTAACGTACATTACCTTGGCCCTCGTCCACACCACACGCTACCAAGCTATTCTCAACACTGGGATGTGAGCTTGTTGCCGTTTGTTGATAACGAGCAGATCCGAGCGTGTAGCCCACTCAAACTAATGGAATACCTTGCGGCGGGCACACCCATTATCACAACACCGTTCCCTGCTTTGGTTCCATATCAAGGGCACGTAACCACGGTTGGCAGTGCCAACCAAATGATTTGGGCGCTTGATCATGCACGCGAGCTAAGCAACTCACCTATCTCTGTCGTCGAACAAGAGAGCTGGCAGAACCGTGGTAACTTCGTACATTGGATGTTGGAGCTATTATGAATAATCTGAAATTGCGGTTATTAGTCATCATCAATGCGATGTGGCGCCAACGCTACGTTATCGTTCTGCCAATGCTTATTTTGCCCTTTGTAGGCTTTGGTGTGAGCAAGTTGGCTCCAACTAAATATGACGCGCATACCAGTATGTTGATTCAAGAAACGGCCAAGATGAATCCATTCTTGGAAGACATTGCCGTTTCGACGATGCTCAAAGATCGACTTAACGCATTAAGAACACTGCTTCACAGTCGACATGTGCTTTACTCGGTCGCTGATGAACTGCAATTAACCACGCCAGATATGCCTGAAATTGAGAAACAAGAGATCATTACTGACCTGTCTCAACGTCTAACGGTGACTCAGCTTGGAAAAGATTTTCTAAAGATAAGTCTAACGTCGAACACACCAAATGGAATGGAAGCGACGCTGCGCTCGGTAAGTGAACATTTCATTGAACAGTTACTCGCACCGGAACGTTCATCGATTGAAGATTCAAGTAACTTCTTGAAAATCCATATCGACAAACGTAGCGCAGAGCTTGCAGAAGCAGAAGAAGCGCTAGCTGCATACATGAATGAGAATGTTCATTCGACGCCTGAGGTACAGAGCCAAAGTTTGAATCGCTTAGCTTCACTCAAACAAACACTGGCAGAAAAAGAGGCCGAGTTATCGGGTGTCGAAAAAAGTTTAGGGTCAATCGACCAACAACTTTCAAGAACCAACCCTGTGATCGGTAAATTAGAAGACCAGATCATCGACATTCGTAGCGACCTTACCTTGTTACAAGCTAAATACACGGACAAGCACAGTGCTGTGCAAGCTAAAGTGCGTGAGCTAGACAGACTAGAGAATGAACGTAAGAGTTTGCTCGAGGTAACCCAGCCAACGATGAACAGCGACCAGCTTTGGGACATCGCAAGTAGTACGACACTGAACAAACTTTCTGATACCCAACCTCTTCTGGTCACTCAATTACACAGCCTACAGCTGGTTCGTGCTCGCTTTGAGTCTTTAACTGAAGAGACCAAAAGCCTTCGAACTATGATTTTCGAATTAGAACACAAGGCCAATAACTTCGGCGAAAATGCAAAAGAGATGTACCGCCTTAAACGTCAAGTTGAAATCAAACGTCAACTATATGATGAACTGACAGAGCGTTATGAAATGGCTCAACTAACGGGTTCGCTTGGTGTATTCGAGCAAAACAAACGTGTGAAGATTATCGATTTGCCTTTCACACCGAGTGTCAAATCTAACATGCCGACTTTTGTTTTTATTCTGGCTGGATTCGTTGCAGGTATCGGACTGGGTATTGGTTTAGCGGTATTGTTTGAACTGTTTGATTCTTCAATCAAACGCAAAGACGAAATCGAAGATATCTTGGGTGTCCCTGTGATAACGGTGATCCCTAAAATGAGCTAGTCAGCCTCAAAGCCATTTTTGACTTGCTAGATTCACAGCTTTCTAATTTCCTAGCTTCGTGCTTCCTAGCTTCGTGCTTCCTAGCTTTCTAGTTTCCAAGCTTCGTGCATCCTAGAGCAAAGCGCCAACACTCGCTTGGCGTTGTGTTTGTTTAAGGCCCCAATTATTAATCCCACTTTCGATTTCCCCAAGCACCACGATTCAAATAGCAATTCAATCGTATTTTGTTTTGATTCCCATTTTGAGAAATAAAAACCGCACTGGAATTGAATGGCATAAGCAACTGAAAAATAAAGATTATTTAGTTGGCACAACTTCTGCAATCTCCTTGAGTAGTTAAACGTTTTAAAGAATTTACTTCAATAGAAACGTCAGAAAGGCGAAACAACAATTATAAAGGCAGGGTCCAAACTATGAATACGCATTTAACGAAGCATGGCAAAAAGATCATACACGTTGTTCAGCACCTTGCACCGGGTGGATTAGAAACCCTAACTCTGGATTTGCTCCGCCTTGCTAAACCAACAGACCAAGTGTTGATTGTCAGTTTAGAGGGTACTAAACAAGAGTCTATAAACAACTGGCCGAAGCTAGAGCCATACAAAAAGCAAATCGTCTTTTTGGATAAAGCACCAGGCGTACAATTCAATATCATTATTAAGCTAATTAAAGCCTTCAACGCGATTCGCCCTG
Organism: Vibrio sp. 10N.261.52.C2; assembly: GCF_041471425.1. Lineage (NCBI taxonomy): Bacteria > Pseudomonadati > Pseudomonadota > Gammaproteobacteria > Vibrionales > Vibrionaceae > Vibrio > Vibrio sp. 10N.261.52.C2. The sequence continues at coordinate 117,935 of NZ_JBFROH010000043.1, forward strand.
ATGTGGTTCATACCCATCATATTGGCCCACTGTTATACGCTGGTTATGCCGCTCGCGTAACCGGGGTTCCAACTCGAATCCATACCGAACATGACGCTTGGCATCTGAACAACAACAAACGTCGTCGATTACAAGCGCTTGCTTTAAAAGCTGCTCAACCAACGTTAGTTGCCGACGCGACACGTGTTTATAACCAACTACGCACTGCTTTTTCTTATGAGAACATCATTACCATCAAAAATGGCGTTGATTGTGAGAAGTTTAAGCCAATGTCGAAAGAACACGCGAGAGCAAAACTAAACCTGCCGACAGACAAACACATCATCGGTTGTGCAGGTCGACTAGAACATGTCAAAGGCCAAGACCAACTTATTAAAGCACTGACTCTTTTACCTGCAAACATGGTTGTCGCATTGGCTGGCGGCGGTACTAAACGCAATCAACTAGAGCAACTGACTAGCCGCTTGAATCTGAGTGACCGAGTCATCTTTCTTGGCTTAGTTGAAGACATGACCACGTTTTACGGAGCGTTGGATACGTTCTGCCTACCTTCACGCCACGAAGGGCTGCCGCTTTCTACACTTGAAGCTCAAGCATGCAATATTCCAACCGTCGCAATGGACGTTGGTGCCGTCGATGAAACCTTATGTCCAGTCAGCGGCGCCCTCGTCAAAAGCGGCAGCATTGTGGGGTTAGCTAGTGCGCTATTAGAAAAGCAAAATGAACGCTTTTTGTCACCTCGTCGCTACGTACTCGAAAACTTCGACATCATCAAAATGGTTTCGTCTTACAACGATATATCAGAAGGAGCTTACGCATGATTGATTGGTTGCTTGCGGGACTTTGTTTGTTTTCAGGTGCGTTGATTGTCTATCATCACGCAGCCTACCCTTTGTTACTGCGTTGGTATGCGAAAAGCCACCCCGCACGCAAAGTTGAAGAGAGTCATCGTTGCTACAAAGAGGAACAGCAAGATTGCACGTTGCCGACCATCACCGTTCTTGTTCCTGCATTTAACGAAGAACAGTGGATCGCAGACAAGATTCGTAACCTTGCTTCACTCGATTACCCAAAAAAGAAGTTGGAAGTCATTATCGCTTGCGATGGTTGCACTGATAACACAGTCGCCATTGCACAAATGACCATACAAGAAGCGATGTGCAGTGATGTCTATTTTGAGATACATGACCATCAAGTAAACCGAGGTAAAGTCGCGGTTGTTAATGAAGAAGTGACACGTATAACCAGTGATATCACGGCGATGAGTGATGTTTCTGCCCTTATTTCATTGGATGCTTTGCTTATAGCTGCCGCTCATTTTGAAAGTGACAAGGTTGGAGTGGTAAACGCAACGTATCAACTTTGTCCAACAGGCAATGAAGGCGAAAACACGTATTGGCAGTACCAAACCGCGGTTAAAGAGTCTGAGGCTTCGTTAGGTTCTAGCTTGGGTTCTCATGGCGCTTTCTACTTGTTTAGAACACACCTGTTTGAACTGCTTCCACTCAACACTATTAATGATGATTTCATCTTACCGATGCAAATCGTTAAACAAGGTTACATCGCCGAATACGAAACCCAAATGGTTGCATTAGAGCTAGAAGAATCGAACCTAGAAACAGACTTCAAAAGAAGACTTCGTATTTCAGCGGGCAACATGCAACAAGCGATTCGATTATTTGCCTTGTTCAGCCCGAAGTTTAAAGGCATCGCGTTTGCGTTCTTTTCAGGAAAAGGACTTCGCCTACTCACTCCATATTTAATGATTGTGTGCTTAGTGTGCTCAATCTTACTTAGCAACTACTTGGTATTTGAAGCGCTGTTATGGGCTCAAGTTGCCGTTTATACCATTGGCGTCCTTGGCTGCATCTTGCCAAAGCGTCTAGTAAACAAACCTATTTCATTAATCTCTTATTTGATAGTTGGACACTACGCCAACTTCATTGGTGGCATTCGTTACCTAATCGGACTAGAAAACTCACCTTGGACACGAGCAAATCATTAAGGACTTATTATGATGAACATCGAACAGCTATCTACCCAAAACCTATACCAATACAAAATCTCACGTGCTAAACGTACTTTCGATTTTGTAAGCTCACTGATTGCTTTGATTTTGCTAGCGCCCGTATTTCCGTTGATTGCGATGGCGATTGCACTCACTTCTCGTGGCCCTATTTTCTACCGTCAACTGCGCGTTGGTAAATCGACACCGGAGAAAATGGAAATCTTTGAGATCATGAAATTCCGTAGCATGTACGAGGATGCAGAAACTCGCTCTGGTGCAGTTTGGGCTACCGCGAATGACCCACGAATCACGCCTGTTGGCCGCTTTTTGAGAAAGACACGTCTTGATGAACTGCCACAACTGATCAATGTACTGAAAGGTGAAATGTCTCTAATTGGCCCGCGCCCTGAACGCCCTACTTTTTACACGAAACTAGAGAACGAAATTCCTTACTTTGCTGACCGTACATATGGTGTAATGCCTGGTATTACAGGGCTTGCACAAGTAAATCAAGGTTACGACACCTGTATTGATGATGTACGTCGTAAAGTAGGTTTTGATCACAGTTATGCACTAAGCCTATGTTCGGTTAAGTCTTGGATTGCCGCTGATCTCAGCATCATCTCTAAAACAATCATCGTAATGGTAGATGGTCGAGGTCGCTAAACCAGTATGGTCTAATGTGGATACAAAGCCTGTTTTCTATAAAGCCTTAGGGGGCGATTGGAAAGTCGCTAATGAAACACAGAGTGCCGAATTAGCCCACGTTAACTAGACTCGCTGCTCTCGGTTCTCAGTTGAATGGTGTAATAAGGTTTCTTCCCTATCAATTGACGTAAACATTGGCAATGAATGTATAACGCAGATGTGGCTTGAGTTAGGGATTAGAAATTAAGAGCTGAGAGCTCAGAGTTAAGAGTTAAGACGAGAAAGCTTATATTCATAGAAAACCACAGCACTTTCGTCAGAGGCTTGCTCAACAAAACCTAGCTTTTTAAGTAAGTTGGCAGAGGCTATGTTTGAACGATCGACACCGCCAATCAGTGTGAACCATGACTCGGTTTTTGCGACTTCTGTGATGAAACTCTGCAATAACTCACTCGCGAAACCCTTGCCCCAGCATTCTTCTGCAAGCAAGTAGCCAATATGAGCATCACTTTCGTCTTCTACATAAGCGAACAGAAAACCAATTAATTGATTATCGTTGGATTTCACTTGAAGTAAGCGGCTCTCCGACAACATTCGGTCGAGCCAAATTTCAGCCAGCTCACCTGACACAATACCATGAAAGTATGGTGGAAGGTTTTCAACGACTGACGAGGTTAGAATGCCAGGTACTCGCTCAAGCAGAGCCGAACGTTCAGGAACAGTAAGTTCACCTGCGACTTCTTCTACTTTTAGTCTTTGAGTTTCAAACGAGATCGCCATGTGTCCTGCCCAATTTGATAAAAATGTGGATTATACACCTGAGTTCTCGGGTTGGCTTCGTTTCCAGGCTAAAGCAAACTAAAGAACAGCCACTCCTTCAACTTCAATCACTGAGTTAACATTTGCTCGCTCGATTATCTTGAGTAACGTCGTTTGAACTAACTCATTATCTCGGATTTCGGTTTCACAAGAAAAACGCTCTTCTTGAACACCATCGCCCTCACCCAGCATAAATTGAACCGCGACTTCCGTTGCGAGATCTTTGGTCGTCCCGTAATACGCTAACGTGATTTTTGGGTATCCGTGGTCGCCTTTTTTAACCTGCTTTGCGATACGTTTTTTGGCTTTATCTAAATTCATACAACTTCCTTTTAAGTTTGAAATACAAGGTGACTAGAACACCTTTTTAAACGGTAAGCAATACAATCAGCGTTGGTTATAGAGATTCCCTAGCCTCTTGATACTAATCAAGATGGTACAGTCTTAGCACTTTAAAGAGTGATAGCTAGAACACAGAAAACCTGTTTAAGAAATATAATGACAACATATAAGAACTACGCGCCAAGAAGTGGGAGATGTTTTCGTTGCTGATAAGTTAAGGCTAACTCTAAGCACTGCTTGATTGGTGCTTTGGGAGGTGGTTCAGTTAGGTTCAAGATGATTGCCCGATTACCTTGAAATGCCAATGTGTCATCGTGCAATTCTCTGAATGTGTCGATTAGCTTCGTTTGGCAGTTAAAGAACAAGTAATAGTTGTTTGGCGATTTTAATTTCCAATCGATTCGAATTGGACTGCCCGTCTTAACGCTGTAACTCGGCTCGCCCCATTTCAGAGACTCTTCGACTTCACCTAAATCCAAATCAGAGCAAAGCTCAAAGATTAATGAACGCAACTCTTCAAGCCGAGCTCGAACATCATCGGGATACTCGTCGAAATGTGTTTTGATTGCTCTGTCCATTCAACCTCCGATTCATTTGTTGTGATATTAAAGTCCAGCTCACTTAAAGCATAGAACCTTAAACATTAGCCCAACTTTAAACGAAAAGTGCCAAGCCTCGTAAATCAATTTTGAGTTATCTGTTCGTTAGCGGTTTTCAAGGCCAGCTTTAAACCGTCCGTATCCTTACAACCAATGTAAACATGCTTTCCATTGCTTAGGCTTAACTTAAGCGCTGAACCTATCGATGCATTATACAACCAACCATCGCTCAGCATTCGGATACCAATACCTTGATACCACTTGCTTTGATAGAACGATGTCTCTGTAATGTCTGACACTTCTACATTCTTACGCCAAAAGCCAAAGCCGAAATACCAACTTAGTACATTGTCTTTGACCTCAATGGTCATAGAGAAAAAGAGCAAAGCAATTAAACCATTGATGGCGTGAGCGATTAATGTCCCAGGGTTATTATCCGAGGTAACGACAATGAAAGCACTTATCGCAACAAAGATGAGCAGCAATCCCTTGTTGAATTCCTTACTATAAAACACAGCGACAACTCCTATAGACAACGAACAACCCACTAACTAGCCAACAGTTATCTTACTGCAGCCTTTCTAAATAATCGTAGCAAGTAATGCAGGCATACTCCCACAACCAAACCAAGTAGCATCGCCTTGATACTACCAACCCAAAGTATCAAGCCAGAATAACCTTGTCCCGGACCTAAGCCTTGTTTATTAATCACATCGACAAACATAAAACCGTTCCACAGCACATGCAGTGAGGCTGTAAATCCATGCACACAAATTGCGACGGTTCCAAGTAACTTGTGCCTGTTAATGACAGGTGCGCCACAAAAGATGACAACAAGCGCAAAGGTCAAAATCAGAGGGCCCGACAGTACGAAAGTGAGTGTGATTACTTCAACGTGGCTCTCTGTTCCATAACTGTATGTACAAAATACCATTGTCATTGAAAACAAAAGCGAAATGAGTGCGAACCATAGCGTTCTATTCATTGGGGTTCCCTGCCTTATAGTGGGTTTAGGACAAATTTGATAATCGACAGGAAGAACTAATTACCAAAAATACGGCATGAGAAATGCCCTTGTTACACGACTATTCGATGGACAACTCAGACTTTCACAAACCCAATGTAACGTGAGGCTTAGAACATAAGCTAGATAACAAAAATACCACTCACCTGCGCGCCTGACTGCATACCTTATTGAGCTTCCTGTTGAACCCAAATAACATTTTCATTTGAAGTGGGAACCTCAAACCAAGACCAAAACAGATCTAACATTTCAGGTGTCATTTCATAAGACTTACCATTCAGTTCCGAGTTACGGCTAAATGCTCTCTGCTTGCAAGTCTCAAAGGGAACATCAAGGTAGTGAACTTCGCTGTCCACACCTAGGTTTGATGCCCAGCTTGTAAAAGAATCCCGATCAGACTCACGCCAAAAACCAAAGTCAAAAATCACCGGAACACCCAAGGAAAAGAGCTGCCTTGCAGAGTCCTTGAATAACCCTTGTAACGTAGCCAGCCGGCGATCAAAAACCTCACGCTCCATATGCTCGCCATACAAAGGAATCATCCACTCATCAATCGAGAAACGAAACGCGCCATGCTTTTCTGCAAGCGCTTTAGAGTAAGTCGTTTTACCCGAGCCAATAAAGCCACATACGAAATAGATTTTAGTCATGATGCCCCATTAGTCTGCTTGTTACGCATGATTCTTTCTTTTAGAAGTGTACCAATACTGCTAACGACAAACGTAAAAGCAAACGCCACCATTGGCCGATAGAAATCAAATGCACCATCTGTCATAAAAAAGTACTGATGAATGGCGACACCAAAACCAACCCCTAATGCCAGCTTCAGGTTCTTGAAAATTCCTTGTTTCATGTTCATTCCCTCGTAGAAAGCAACACTATGTATAGGTGTGAGTGAGTTTATGACCAGATCTTAATCCAAGGCGGTCGAGCGCA